>JALWON010000087.1 GCA_027083475.1 Sulfurimonas sp. | reverse complement strand
CGTAATGACATCTTTTAAGTATGACTGTAGCGACTGTCCGCCTCTTAGTTTATTAACATCAGCTTGGGCTTGAGCCAGTGCTTTGTTTTTGTAGTAGTTTCCAAATAGCTTATCGTAGTCGTCTTTGAAGCTTTTACCAGCATCGAAAATCGTCTGATATGAGTTTATGACCGACATTGCAAAATCATGTGTAGTTTTTTCAGCTTGATTTATGATGTCTTTGTACTCTTGATTTGTTACACCAAATGCAGAAAGGTCTTTGTTGTCTTTAAGCTTCATCAAAAATTCAATGTATTTTGAAGCGTTTGTTTTGGTTGATTCGTTGATGTTTAACTTACCGTAAGCATCTCCATATCTATAATCTGAATGTTTTGTTTTACTAGCCCAGTCATGTTTACTTAGTTTTTCGTAATATGTTGCATTAACATAGTCACTATATTTTTTAAATAGTGCATTTGTTGCAGAGGCTGTTCCAGTGGAGTCACCTGATAATGTAAGTTTTGCATCCCAGTGGTTATACCAATTCCCACCATGGGCTTTAAATGTGCTGGACGTACCCATTAACCCAAGTGCTTTCAGTGTATCTACTACTGATTGTCTTTTGTACGTCTCTTGCGCTCTTTTGAGTTCATTTGACACGGCAGAGCCGCCATATCCGCTAATAGCCTGAAGCAGTTCGATTTGTCTATCAAGTCTGTCTGTAATAGGTTTGACATTATGTTCGTAGTCTTTTGCTTGTTGGTTGTACTTGCCTTGATACTCTTTGAGTAATTCTGCTGCGCTTTTTGAGTGAGAGTTTTTGTTTAAGCCACTTATTAAATTTTCAACGACTGATATGCCGACACCTGCAGCTATTCCATACAGCCCGCCCATAGACATTAAACCACCCGCTGCCTGTAACGTGCTGCCTCCTGCAACAATGTTTGACGTTGAAGCCTGTATCATCGAAGAGCCGATTGAACTTCCAAGTCCTTTTAATGCTCCCTCAACATCTCCACTTTGGATAGCATCTACTATTGAGTTTGAGATGGAGGAGTTTAGCGTGTCTCCCCATTTTTGGAAAGTAGCTTCTGCTTTTTTACTATTTTTTAGAGAATCCCATCCTGCTTCAAATGATTCTGATTCAAACTCTTTTGATGTTTTGATATACTCTGCGTCTTCTTTTAGCTTCTTTTCTTGTCTTTTTTTGGCAAATTTAAGTCCAGCCTCTATGAGCCCTGCTTCTAGCTTATGTTTCTCATCTATGTTTTTTCTGTATTTTTCTAGTTCTTTATCATTCAGCTTCGCAAGTTCAGAGTAGTACCATTTATCTACAAGCAGTAGAGTTTCTTTGTCACCTTTCGCTTTTTCGTCAAACTGTTTTGCTTTTTCAATTAGCGCATCGTATGGGTTTTGACCTGCTATTTCAAGTTGAAGTTTTTTTCTAAGAGTGAGAATTTTTTTATCGGCTTCTGCAGCGTCCTTAACTCTTTTTACTTTAAGCTGTTCCGACTTAATCATTTCATTATCATAAAGCCTATTTTGTGCTTTTTCATATAACTCATTAATTCTATTAAGTGCCTCTTTATTCCCAGCATATTTTTTAGTTAGACTTTCGTAAGCTTTTTCTAGGTCTGCGAATGGAGTATCAGATTTTATGGTTATTTTTGAGAAAGGGTGCTTTATTTCTTCTATGGCTGCGAAAGAGTCGCTTATCTTTTTGGCAGCTTTTGCGCCATGATCTCCAAGTTTGTCGTACTCTATTATGGATTTCCTATTCTTATCAATTATCTCATTAGTAGTGCTTAAAAACTT
>JALWON010000086.1 GCA_027083475.1 Sulfurimonas sp. | reverse complement strand
AAAAGTACCCCACTAAAAAGTGCTATGAGTAGTAGTTTATTCATTATATTCTCCGATTTCGTAATTGTATAAAACGATATTTCTATCTATTTTTGTTTGTAAGATTATCTCTTTTGTTCGCGTTGCAATGATTTGATTTTTTATGTTTTGTAACTCGATAAGATTTACATTGGCTATTTTATATGCTGTTTCATACATGGCTAAAAGCTCTTTTTGTGCAAGGTAGAGTGCCTTTGTGGAGTCAAAAGTCTTCTGCAAAACTTCTAACTCTGCATCGAGTCTCTTGAGTCTGTTTGTAAGAAGTGTCTTTTGATTTTCAATCAAATATTTACGCTGTTTTACTTTGAGTTGTGCAATACGCTGTTCTTCTTGTTTGGTATTGAAAATGGCAAGTGGAATATCTACTCCCACTCGTGCAATGCTTTGATTAGGTACTTTTTCGTACTCAGCATAGAGGTCTATCCACTCTATCTTATGAGCATTGAGTGCTGCTTGTTGTTCTGCTTGTTGTTGGGAGTTTTGTAAAAACTGGAGTGTGGCAGACTGTGCTAAACTTGCCTGACTCTGGCGAACAAAAGTGTATTTTTCTTCAAGTTCAATCACTTCTCTTTCACCGCCAAAAGCCAAAAGTCTCCAGTAGGCACTGAGTTTTTGCACCTCTTTTTCATTGTGTCTATTTTTTGCACGCATAACATCTACTCTAGCTAGAAGATAGCGTGCTTTGGCTATCGTTCCCGCTTCGTATCGCTCTTTTGAAATGTCAGCAATTTTTTGTACAATTTTGAGTTCCTCTTTTGTGAGGAGAACAAAGGCACTTGCTTGTATATAATTTATATAGAGCAAAGAGAGATTTCTCCGAAACTCTGCACGTTTGAGCATGATGCTACTTGTCGCCACGGCTTCTGTTGCATGGGCAAGTTTCTCTCTTGTACTTCCAACACCCCATAAACGCAGAGGTTGTACATAGGCTCCTCGGTATCCTGAGGCATTCGCTCCTACATCGGGCTGAAATCTTGAAGCCTCGAGTGAGAGGGTAGGGTTTTTATAGCGTTGTATGATTTTTGACGCTTCGTCTGCTCGCTCTTTCTCTAAAGCATTTGCTTTGAGATAGGGTGAGGCTTGGAGTGCTTTTTGCATAAATGCGTCAAAAGTTTCTGCATGTAAATTCCATAGTATCAGTGGAATTATGACTATTTTTTTCATAAATATCCTTATAATAAATTGTTGATAGAAGTATAGATTAAGGGGTTTTTATGCGAAAATAGGGGGTTTTAAGAAGTTTTTCTGGGAGTTGTATTTGTAGTGCATGTTCTCTGTAGAACGTTGTGTTTTTAAAGCTTCATGTGAGAGAATAAGCTGTGTTGAAGGTAAGATAAATGCCATATGAAAAAAATGGTGCAAATGACAAATATCATCAGTTTCTATGCCATGAGCATCTTGAAATTCATGCACATACTCTCCTACTTGACACGGATGTGTGTCATAAACTGCAATCACATAGGCATGTGCTATGTTAAAGCTCATTGAGAAAAGTAAAAGAAGTGTGAGCAATCTGTTTTTCATAGGGGTATTGTATCAGATTTTTATTAAACAAATTGAACACCAAATTTTTAAAGCTTATCATTCTCGTAAGGTTCATTACTAGGAACTTGACTTAAAGCATATAAAAAATCTTCCTTTGAAGCTTTTTTTGCTTTTTTTTCAATAATATCAACAGTTTGCAGGGCAGATACTTTTTCACTTAAAGCATTTACAATAAATTGATTTATTGAGATTTTTTCACCTTGACAGACATCACTCACTGCTGATTTTAAATAATCTGGCATTCTTAAACTCATTGTTTTCATTATATCTCTCCTATGTGTTGTAAAAATTCTTTTGGTGTCATAACCTTGACATTAAATTCATTTGCAGGTTTAAAATCTTTTCCATTAAGTGTAACTATAATAGAATCTGATTTTACTGCAAGTTCAAGTAAAAAATCATCATCTACATCTTTTAACTTTGGTCTCCAAAGATAAAAGATTTTATTCTTTTTTCCAATTTTACAAATATAGTTTAAAATTGAATCAATATATTTTATTTCAAGTTTTGATTTTAACTTTAATATCTCTTCATATTCATATATGAGCGTTGTTGAAATATTTACTTTAAATTTATCACTATCAATCATTGATAACAACTTGTAACTAGCACCTTTATTTGAATAAATGGCTGACAACAATACATTTGTATCAATTACTATATTCTTCATAGTGGTATTATATACGCTATCTTATAAAAATTTATTTAAATTTAATATTTACTTTAAGTAAGTGTATACGATAAATTGCTTCTTTCATAGCTTATCTCAAAACCTAATTTATTCAGTTTAGAAATATATACACGCAGTGTTCCATCACTTGAACTCTCTAAATAATCTAAAATATTCTCTTTATGCAGGGGACTTCCCAATTGACATAAGAAGTACTCTAAAAGTTTTGCTTCATTTGGGGAGAGTTTAACTTTTGTATTTTTATGGTAGAGCTGTTTTGACTTGATATGAAAATACATATCGTTATAAGTTACAATCTCTTTTTTAATGCTGTAGAGTTTTTTCAGGTGATACTCTGTTCGAATTGCCAACTCCTGCAGGTTAAGCGGTTTAATGATGTAATCATCTGCAATTTCAAAGGCTTGTTTGAGATGCCGTATATCATAGTACTCATCTATAAAAAGTGTTCTTGTTTTACTATTGAGATGCTGTAACTCTTTGACAACATCATAGTAATAATAATTGGCAATATAGATGTCATAATGCTTCTCATAAGTAAAATTATAAAAATCATCCATATTATAAACTCTATCAACATCATAATTGGGGAAGATACTCGTCTCCACCCCAATCAAATCCAAATCAGCCAATAAAATTTTATACATAACTAGTGCAGTGTGCGTACCAAAACATTATTGGGATCTAAAATTAAAATACTTTCGTAGACATCATCATAATACTGACTCTTTGTTGCTTTATAGATAAGCAGTAATTGCTCCAAAAAGAGTGTATCTGTTGGGTAGAGTGCTAAGATTTTTTGTGTCACAGAGAGTGCATTTTCATACTTTTTTTGTGCAAGCAGTGCTTGTATCATGTAAAGATTTGCATAATAGTTATAATAATCATGCTTTAAAATCTCAGTAGCAACATTTTGTGCTTTTTCAAAAGAGTATGTTGCCAAATAAACACGAATTAACCCAAGCTTTGGTTCAAGAGCCTGGGTATTTAAAAGTGATGCTTTTTTGTAGTATTCTAGCGAGGTATTGTACTGTTTTTGGAGGTAAAACAACCAAGCAAAACGCAGGTTGAGCGTGTACCCTTTTGGGTACTTTTTAGATAAAGGGGCTAAAATTTTGATAGCCTCCTTAAACTGCCCAACCTGCTCATAGTCATAAGATTTAAAATAGGCACTCTTTATACTCTCAAATTCTTCACTAGAAGATAACAAGGAGATTGTAAAGAGGAGTAAAAGTGCTATTTTTTTCATTAGTAACTATAACTCATTGAAACAACAGCAATAGAGCTTGTTCCCTCAGGAAGTAATGCCAAATTTGCTGCATCATACTCTTGATAATTGTTACGAGTATAACTTATGTCTGCCTCAAGTTTTGGTGTAAAGTAGTACCCTAGTTTTGCAGTATATGCATTTTTGAGTAAATCTTTTGTATTATAGACGGTAAATCCACCATCTTTGACACCACTTCGCATCTTGCCTCCATTATACTTGAGTGTTGCATAAAACTTTTTATACCCTAGTGTATCAGAGATTTCATATGATGTATAACTTGAGTCCTTATAATCATTGGCTTTAATAAAATTCGCTGTCAATGCAATAGTGTTTCTTGTATTGATATTAATCGCTTTAGAGTGCATGATTTTAGGACTTACTTGTAAAAGACCCACTTTTGTTTCTGATGCACGAGAAGTCTCATTAAAAGCATTTCTATAATACGAGTAGTAAGTATCTACACCATAAGTAAGCTTGTTATAACCATACCATTTATACCCTTCAAGACCTAAAATAGCAGTATACCCATCTGCTAAATCTTTAATAGCCCCTGTTTCATTGTTATTGATATAGTGTAAACCAGCACTCCATGCATAATTTTTATAAAATTTCCCATACTTGAGTGTAATATCATGCTGTTTAAGATCTTGTATCGTGCCATCTTTATAGTTAATCTTTGTATACCCATAAGCAAACTCTAATAAATAGTTTAAATTCCCTACACTTGTGTAAAGTCCTGCGAGTTTTGCCGTATCTTTAATTGATTTTGCACTACTTGAATCATAACTCAAAGACCCCACATAGGGGGTAACAGTTTTCACATCTGCTATGAGAGCAGTTGCAGCCAGAGCGGTTGCTAAAACTAATTTTTTCATTTTTTATCCTTGTATTAAATTTAATTCGACATCATTATACCTGATGTTTGTGAAGCCTTTGTGAATTGCACTCAAATGTGCTACTCCAAAGTCTGAGACTATCTTGTGTGTATCATAAAAGTATGTATATTCGAGTTTATATACATCTTTTTTTACTGTTGCAGCTAATTCTATCGCCATCTGTTTGAATTTTGACTGGAGCAAATAAACCGGTAGATAATCACTATAAGTCACTCCTTTTGTGTGCACAAAAGGTGTTCTCGGAGCTAAAATAAACAGCCATTTAAGATGTGATTCACCCCCTTCATAATTATAAAAATAAAACTCTTTTAAATCATTATAAAAGAAAAGTCTATTCTTTGCCTCATCCTCAAAAAAGAAGGCACCATACTCATCCATTTTCACAAGAAAACTTACTTCCCCTTTTTTCACTCCTTTTTCAAAAATTTCATAAGAAAAAATATCATCTAAAATGTAGATAAAACGAGAACTGACACTTTTGTCTAAGACCGCAGCATGTACCCGCTCTCCTACTTGTGGTAAAGCATTGAAAAGGAGTTTCTCTCCTTGAAAATACTCACTAAAACAGAAACTTTGTGTAAAACCACCCAGCACTCCTAACTCTTGTACTTGAATGTGAATGTGTGGCTCTGGAGAGTAACCACTGTTCCCACATTTTGCAATAATGGTATTACTCTCAATGTAGCTACCCACTTCCACACTTACAGAGTACTGCATCAAGTGGCTAATCTCTACAAAAAAACCTAAATCACTTCTAATGATAATGTAGTTTCCCCAATTGTTCAGAGTATCTACCTCTCCGATGATGTTATCTACTAAATCGTGTCGCATTGCCACCACATAGCCACTGACAGGGGCAAGAATAGATTCCCCAAACGCATAGTAGTCTTGCGGGTATAACCCTTGATTTTTATAGCTTTTTTCACCTCTTCTTTTTACAAAATCATAAGCATATTTGTACTTCCCCTTATGTGTCCACTCCCCATCAAAGGCTTGGTATACACTCCATTCTCCTGAAAAAGGCAAGGCTATTTTTGCACGCATATCTCCAAAACGAAAAATTTTACTCAAATAATTCGAAAGTGACTCCTCAGGAGTAGATTTTATCTCAACATTAAACTCTTTATAGTAAATCAACGAAAGCATAAAAATGAAGACAATAACGGTAATGTTAAAAGGCAGAGTAAAAACAGGAATTGCATAGTAGTTAAAGAGGATGCCAATGGCATCTGTTAAAACAACACTCATAGCAACACCTACCAAAGCTAAGATGAAATTTTTGAGTGTTGGCAAAAGAAACACTCCACACAAGGCAATAGCGACTAAAATATAGTTAAACGCATAGCCATCATAGAGTGCTTGAGTGAATGAGCCAAGTAAAAAACTATGAATCCCTACCCCTGCATAAAAACCAACAAGTGCCATAATTGCGCTAATGCGAGAAAAGTACAGCACAAGTAAAAACATCGCTATCCCTGCTATATTTGAAGGCAAGAAGAAAATTGTTCCAAAAGATTTAAAAAATGCACCTATCACAAGCGGTAAATGAATGTCATAGCGTGCACTGTTGTTCACAAGGGTTGAGAGAAGCCCTGAGTACTTGAGTGAGGCAAGATAGACAAACATTGTCACAATGGAAAAAGGCAAGGAGAGAATGGGAATTTTATAAACACTAAAAAGACGATTGAACATAAAAGAGAGCATAAAAGTAAAGGAAGAAACTATCGCAATGAGGGCAATACTCATCAGTGAAGGAGAGAAGATATACCCTATCCCCATGCCCACAAGCAAAGAGTTGTAAATGTAAAAACCCTGTGCCAAATACGCCTCTTTAAATGCCAAATACTCCGCAAAAAGAATCGCAAAGACAACTGCTGCCAACCCGCTCAAAGCAACCGATGGATTTATAAAAGTAATGACTAAAAGTGCAAGTCCTGCATACTTGTTATTTAAAAATAACAGTGCACTGTAGGGTTTGAGTGCACTATAGAAAAGACTTTTATAATTTTCCATACTCTTTTTTATACCTCTTTGTAATTGACAGTTGCTAAATCATCTACTTCTTTAATAACACGTGCTTTACCTGCTGTATCTATGAGAACAACAGCTGGTTTATAGCGAATAAATTGCATAGATTGTGTATAGTTATACGCTCCCACAGGAGAAATAGTCAGCACACTCCCTCGATCAAGAGATGGTAACATCAAATGCTCTTCTATCACATCAATATTCATACACAGAGGACCATTAAGCATCGATGGCTCATTCTCTCCCTCGTAATGTTTATCGAGTTCAACATTAAAGTTATACCATGTTGAAGTATACAGTAAATTCACACCTGCATCTAAGATATACCCTTTTTTTCCATCTGGAAATCTTTTATACCCATGCACAGAAGTAAGTAAATAGCCCGCTTCATCTATCATTGCCCGTCCCGTCTCTAGGTAGAGTTTTGGAAGTTTTTCACTTCTGTTATTTGCATAAATCGCTTCTGTAATGGCCTGTGCATAATCATCTGCTGTTGGGACAATCACATCAGCTGATTGATACACCCCTTTGAGATTTGATTTACTTGCAAAACCACCACCCAAATCGATATACTCTATCTCAGCATTAAAATCAGTTTCAACTTGTGCTTTGAGTTGCATAATTTTTGTTGTTGCAAGTTTATACGCATTGGCATCAAGCATAAAAGTACCAATGTGAGAGTGAATACCATTAAGGTACATCTTTCCACCATCGTACATGCGTTTTATCGCTTCATACGCATCTCCACTCTCGTAGTTAAACCCAAAACGTGACCATTGTGGATAGGTTCCTGTGTCCATGTTGATACGAATGGCAACAGGGATTTTCATATCTAACTCATCTGCAATTTTTTCTAAATCATTGAGTTCAAAAAGGTTGTCCACATGGATTTTTGCACCCTCTTGTACGGCTATTTTTAAAT
>JALWON010000085.1 GCA_027083475.1 Sulfurimonas sp. | reverse complement strand
GTATTGTTTTAGATATTGATGTGGCAAACCTTGACCCTGTGATTGCTTACCCGTTTTTACCATCGAATGGGCATTCTGTTACTCAAGCAGTAGAAGATAAAATTAAAATAGACCAAGCTTTTATAGGAAGCTGTACCAATGGGCGTTTGAGTGATCTTAAAACTGCTGCAGAGATTTTAGAGGGGAAAAAAGTTCATGAAGATGTGCGTTTGATTGTAACCCCTGGAACACAAAAGATACTCAAAGAGGCTTATAAACTCGGATACATGGACATCATCATAGATGCAGGTGGTGTTGTCAGTAACCCAACTTGTGGTGCATGTTTAGGGGGCTATATGGGGATTTTAGGAGATGGTGAGGTGGCAGTTTCAACGACAAACCGTAACTTTGTTGGTCGTATGGGCTCTCGTTCTTCTGAGGTTTATTTAGCAAATTCGGCAGTGGCTGCAATATCGGCTTTAACAGGCTATATCACAGACCCAAGATAAGTTAATAATAGTTAAGCTATAATTTTAGTAATTTTAAATAAAAGGGAAAAATATGAAAAAACTTTTACTTATTCCTGCACTTTTAGCAGGAAGTCTCGCACTTGCAGATGGACATAAATATGAAATTTCTCCTCTCATAGGCTATAACATTTCTGAGGGTAATCTTGGAATGAAGAATGATGGGTATGCGATTGGTGGTTTAGAGGGGCAGTATAATCTTGAAAATTCTCAATGGAGTCCAGAACTTTCTGCTTTTTATGTAAAAAATGCAGATTATAAAACAGGTGGCAATGCCAATATCTTGCGAGTTGCAGGAAATGGTGTTTATACCTTTGCTACACAAAATATGCTTCAACCTTTTGTAAAAGCAGGGCTTGGGTATGAGTTTATCAAACGTAGAAATTATGCAAATCAAAATGGTCTTTTTGTAGATGCTGGTGCAGGTGCAAAAGTTGCGCTTACAGATGCTATTGCGTTAAAACTTGAAGCAATTTATATGGCAAAAGGCAATTCAAACAATGCAGGGAGTGCAGACAGCAATTTAATGACACTTGCCGGTTTGACATTTGCTTTTGGTGGGGAAGCTCCAAAAGCGGCACCTGTTGTGGCAGCTGCTCCGACAGTTGTTGATGGTGACGATGATCATGATGGTGTGCTTAATTCCGTAGACCAATGTATTTATACTCCTGCAAATACTCCTGTAGATGCAAATGGTTGTGCTCTTGATGATGATAAAGATGGTGTTGCAAACAATCTTGATCAATGCCCACAAACTGCCTTTGGTGTGGAGGTAGATGCAAAGGGTTGTAAAATAAACCTTGATGATGACAATGATGGAGTGTTAAATGCCAATGACCTTTGTCCAACAACTCCAGCAGGAGAAGAAGTGAATGTTGATGGGTGTACAAAAATTGTCAATCTTCATGTGAACTTTGATAGAGATTCTTATAAAATTAAAAGTGACTCTATGACAGACATTAATGCTTATGCAGAGTTCTTGAAAAAACATGCAAATTACAGTGCATACATCACAGGTTACACAGATAGTAGAGCTTCTGCAGCTTATAACAAAAAACTCTCTACAAACAGAGCGAAAGCTGTCGTAGAAGCATTGGTTGCACAAGGGGTGAATCCAAAACAATTGATTTCTCTTGGTATGGGAGAAGCAAACCCTATTGCTGATAATGCTACAGCCCAAGGACGTGCTTTAAATAGACGTATTGAAGCGGAACTTATTAAACACTAAATGATTACTTCTACCCCTTGCATCCTCTTCGCAGGTGGGAGAAGTTCAAGAATGGGAACAGACAAAGCGCTGCTCCCATTCGCCTCTTTTACGACACTTACAGAATTTCAATATACCCGCTTAAAAAAAATCTTTCAAAATGTCTACATTTCATGTAAAAATAGCGACAAATTTGATTTTGAGGCAGATTTTATTGAAGATAGTGTGCAAGCAGATATTTTTGCCCCAACAGCAGGTTTTCTTGCTGCGTTTAGGGAATTACAGACTGAAAATATTTTTGTTTTGAGTGTCGATACTCCTTTTGTAGATGCTGCTATTATAAAAAAAATATTTGAAGCGAAAAGTACTGATTTTGATGCAGTGGTGGCACAAACGCAAGAGGGGATACAGCCAATGTGCGGTCTTTACCACTCTTCTTTGGTGAGTGAATTTCAAAACATGCAACAAAATAATAATCATAAACTCGGTATGCTTTTAAAAAATGTTAAAACAAAATATGTTTTCTTTGAAGAGAGTGAAGCATTTTTTAATCTTAATCATCCTGACGAATACAAAAAGGCACTTACTCTCGTTTAACACTCTTTGCTATAATATTGTAAGTTTAACACAAAGAGAGAGTATGAAATTAACCCACCTAGATGAAAACCAAAGACCTAAAATGGTTGATGTGAGTGAAAAAAATCAAACAACACGCATTGCTGTTGCGAGTGGAATTATACAGATGAGTCAGGAAGCATATACAAATGTAGTGAGTGAACAAAATAAAAAAGGTCCTGTGCTGCAAACTGCGGTTATCGCCGCTATAATGGGAGTGAAACAGACAAGTACACTTATTCCTATGTGTCATCCTTTAAATTTAAGTGGTATCAATTGTGATGTTACAGAACTCCCTGAACTCCCTGGTTTTAAACTCACAGTAACAACAAAACTTACAGGACAAACGGGTGTAGAGATGGAAGCACTCACAGGTGTCAGTATAGGATTGCTGACAATTTATGATATGGTCAAAGCCATAGATAAAGGGATGATAATCCGTAATGTACAACTTGAAGCAAAATCGGGAGGGAAGAATGGAGATTTTAAACGAGAGAACTGAGAAACTTGAGCTTGAATACCCCTGTAACTGGGCATATAAACTTATAGCAAGTGAAAAAAAAGCACTGCAAGCAGCTATTCATGATGTACTCCTTGAGCGTGAGCATACCTTGACACATTCAAATAATTCCAAGTCTGGTAAATATGTCAGTATGAATTTAAACTTATTGGTGCATAATGAAGATGATAGAAATTTTATCTATGAGGCGCTCAAAGCGCATAACAATATAAAAATGGTACTTTAAAAGGAGTTCGTGATGGATATAGAAAAAATAAATGAAGAGATACAGAGTGCATATAATCGTCGGTACAAGAGTGTTGATAAGCGGGTGACAACTGTTTTAGAACATCTACAAGAGAGTCATAAGCTCGATATAAACAGCTTAGAACTTGCACAAATGCGTAGTGTTATTACGGCAATGCTCAACGCTGAAACAAAAAGTTTACAAGAAGATGTAGAAACACTTTTAGCACAAAAAGAGCTCATTGAACGCAGTTTAGAGAAAAAAAATGCACAACTGCAAGATGTAAAATATGAAGTTTTTGATGTTTTAGAAACACATTTCAAAGAGCATGAAAAAACACTTTCAAAACTGCATCAAGTGAAGTTACAATCTATTGACCTCTATGACATACTGAGTGAAATGGTTGAGTCAGCTATTATTACCGCACTTGAAAAAGAAGAAGATGGTGAAGTAAAAGAGACCATTGTTGAAATTATTAAAGGTATAACCTATGAAGCGATTAAAGAGGGTTCTTTAAATACTTTACGTGTGAGAAAAATCCTCTCAACGGTTCTTACAACAGCTATAGATGTTGCAGAAGCAACACCAAACAGAGCAAATAATATTTTGGGTGGTACACTCAAGGGAATGCGTGGTGGATTGATCCATTCTATTGATAGATTTAAAAAACGACTTGCATTTACTCCTGTGGAAGCAAAACATATATTAGTGGAAGATTATGATAATATTGTTGAAGATTTACATCAGACAGATACACTTTTCTCTCAAGTAGTGATTAATCAAGCTTCCAAAAGTGCAAGTAATATTCGTACAATTTTGATGAATAAAAACAAAGAGATGCGTTATGACTTAGAAGAGTTAGTGCATATCTCTAAAGAGACAGCAGAAGTGATGAAAGAAAAATTTTCAGGACTCGCAAGTGGTGCTGTGAAAAGAGCTGACAATGCTTTTAAATCAGAAAAAGCACAAGAGGCAAAACGTATGGGAAAAGAGGTTTGGGGACTTGCAAAAAACACACTTGGCAAAGCCATTCAAACCGCTAAAGGGAAAATGGATAAAAAAGAGCAAGAAAAATGAGTCAAGAAGATGTGAAAGCTAAATTGCAAATTGCCCTCAAAGAGTATCAGGCAAATCCTGCAAGAGCAAAAGATTATTTTTTGAGCATGAAAGAGATAAATAGCTGGTTGCAAAAGAGGGGAGAGTCATGAAAATTGTATGTTCTGCACTTTATGAAGAGCAACTCAAAGCCATTTTAGCAGCGTTTCCAACACAAAAAGCTGCGAAAGATTTTAAACTCTATCTTGATACTATCATCATGAATGCACCCACAAAAGCAAAAAAATATAAGCAGTCTCGCTATTTTGAGGAGGAAAATATAAAGGATATAGAGTATGAAAATTATACAATTCCTATGTATGTAAACCTTGAGCAAGAGAGTTATTTTATAATAGGCATTGTAAAAAAATAAGAGAAGTTAATAATAAAAATTACAATTTTGTTTCAAAAAGTAACAAAATAGTGCATCTTGAGAGTTTTGTTACTCCCTTATGGGCACTATCGTTACATTTTGATTTGTTGCTTCTTGAAAAAATGGTATAATTGCTAGTTCATAACCTCTAAAATACAAAATAGATTTTGTAAGAGGCTTATAGTATTAGTAAAATTAATAATTAAATAATTTAAATTAAATAAAGGAGAGAATGTGGCAAAGAAAGAATTGCAAGAAGAAAAAACACTCGCAAGACGTGACTTTTTCAAAAAAACAGCAGCTGCATCTGTCACTGCCTTAGCAGGGACATCGTTGTTTGCACACGAATCTGCTGGTGCAGGTGATCCAGCGATTATGAATCATACAAAATGGGGGCAAGCTTGGGGTGATCCTGTAGATAAGTTCCATTATGGGCAACCTTCCCCATATGAGCATAACAATGTAAGAAGAGCGACAAGTTTACTCTCTTCAGGGAATTTTAGAGCATCTATTGCTGTAACTCCTATTCATGAGTCTGAAGGAATTATTACTCCAAATGGTCTTTTCTTCTCTCGTTCACATGGTGGTACTGCATATGTTAATCCAAATGAATATCGCTTAATGATTCATGGTCTTGTTGAAAAGCCTATTGTACTTACATTGGCACAACTCAAACGTTATCCAAGTGTGACACGTACTCACTTCATTGAATGTCCTGCAAATGGTGGACAAGAGTGGAGAGGGCCACAGTTTAACTCTGTACAATTCGCAAAAGGTTTTATGGCTTCTGCTGAGTGGACAGGTGTATACATTAAAACGATTTTAGAAGATTTAGGTTTAAAACCAGAAGCACAATGGATGCTTGCTGAGGGATCTGATAACTCTAAAATGGGAAGAACAGTACCTGTTGATAAAGTTTTAGATGATGCAATGCTTGTTTGGGGACAAAATGGTGAAGCTCTGCGTCCTGAACAAGGGTATCCTGTAAGATTATTACTCCCAGGTTGGGAAGGAAACTTATGTGTAAAATGGTTAAGAAGACTTGAGTTCTCTCAAGAACCATGGTATTGTAAAGAGGAAACTTCTCGTTATACAGATTTAAAACCAACTGGAAAAGCTATCCAACACTTTTATGCAAATGAAGTAAACTCTACAGTCACTTCTCCATCTCCAGAGATTCCTTGGACAGATGTAAAAGAGGGTGATATTGTAGAAATAGAAGGACTTGCATGGTCTGGTATGGGTACTATTACAGGTGTTGATATATCATTTGATGGTGGAAAAAATTATGTTGAGGCACAACTCAAAGGCTTAGTGCTTCCAAAATCATGGACGCGTTGGTCTTATATGTATAAAATTCCAAAGAATTTCCAAGAGAATGGAAAACAGATTATTCTTGCTTCTCGTGCTATGGATGATGCTGGGTATATTCAACCAACAATCGATCAAGAAGTGAGTGTAATGGGTGTTGAAGCAGTATATCACAGAAATGCGGTAGAGACTTGGGAAGTGACAGAGAGTGGAAAGGTGAATCATGTTGAAATTAGAAGCGTATAAAAAAGTAATAGTTTCTGCTACTGTAGCTGCTTCTGTGGCTGTTTTGGCAGTTGGTTGTGTTGAAGATGTGAAACCTGAAAATACTTCTTCAACAAAAAGTGCAAAAGTTGCAATAGATGGCGGAAGTGTTTACCCAGTTGTCAATGGAAAAACAGGTCCATACTATGCACCTGAGCAAAAATTAGCACATCATTTAAACTATGGTCGTGTTCCAAATGCAGCGGAACTCGCAGCATGGGATACTGACTTACAGCCTGTATCTGAACTTTCTCCTGAAGGACATGGTATTCCAGAGGGTCAAGGCTCTGTGGAAGATGGTGAAGAACTTTATGATGCGAAATGTGTAATGTGTCATGGTGACTTTGGTTCTGGTGGAGGAGGCTACCCTGCCCTTTCTAAAGGAAATGCAGAGGAAATGCATAAGACTCTAACAAACAACAGATGGAAAGATCCTGAAGCTCCAGGTCCAGTACGTGTATTTGGTTCGTATTGGCCAGAAGTAACAACGCTTTGGTGGTACATTCGAGATGGTATGCCACACCCATTTTCTGATAGTTTAACGGATGATGAAGTATATGCTTTAACTGCTTATATTTTAAACATTAATGAAATGAGTATTGATGGCGAAGAAGTGGATGATGATTATGTGCTTACTCGTGAAAAATTCTTAAAAATAGTTATGCCAAATGTAGATGGTTTTGAGCCTAATATCCGTGGTGCAAATGCTCTTCCTGGTGTGCGTGCATATTTTGCGAATGCGAAAAACTTTGGTGCACAAAACCTTAATCAAGGGGCAGTAAGATGTATGCATGATTGCCAAAAAGCAACTGCACAAGTAAAACACATCAAATTCGGTGGTATTAAAGATTTTACTCCACCAATGAGTACTGTAAGAGATTTACCAGCGAAAAAAGCTGAGAAACTAGATGTAAAGAAAACATATACAGCAGCATGTGCGATGTGTCATGACTCTTACCTCGCTCCGGGTGCACCTGAATGGTCTGGCTATACTGCAAATGGTATGGATGAAGTCTATGCAAAAGGTATGAAAGGTACTGAGGGTGGAATGCCTGCAAAAGGTGGTACTGATTTATCTGATGCAGATTTCAAAACAATGGCAGATTACCTCGTGAGTGGTAAAGTTAAATAAAGAGAAAGGAAAAAACATGAAAAGAAGAGAATTTTTAAACTTAACAATGGGAGCACTTGCCTTAGCAGTGGTTCCAGCAAGTGTAAAAGCTGAAGATTATAGAAAATCTAAACCAACAGTATGGAGTGCACATACAGTAGATG
>JALWON010000084.1 GCA_027083475.1 Sulfurimonas sp. | reverse complement strand
GGAGAATTTGAAGGTGTGATTCACTCTCAAAAAGATGTCAATATTGGCAAGAGTGGAAATATAAAAGGAACAGTCAATACGAATCGTCTTGTAGTTCAGGGTGAATTAGAAGGAAATGTCGATGCCCAAAGAGTTGAAATAAAAGCAGATGGACATATACAAGGAGAAGTTGTTGCTACAGAACTCATTATAGAATCAAAAGGTATTTTTGAGGGAACAAGTACGATTAAAGAAGCACAAACAGCTTCTACAGATAAAAAACTTTTAAACTAAACACTTAGGAAACAGATGGCCCAAACTGCTCTTTTTAACTACTTTAAAACAGATGAAAAAAAGGATCTTGAACTTTTAATTTGTGAAGATTATAAAGAGGCACTTGCGTTAGAGAGTGTCGCAAAATTTTTTCATCGTGATGTTTTACTCTTTCCTGACTTTCGTCCAAGTTTTGGAGATGATTTACGCTCTTACAAAGAGGAGTTACATGCACTCTTTTCACAACTGCGTTTTTACTACAATGCAAAGAAAAAACCGCTGATTATTTCCCCTTTAAAAACACTGCTTTTTCCTTTACCAAACGCAGAACTTCTCGCAGAGACTTCGCTTGAGTTTGGAGAAGAGATTCATCTCAAAAGTTTTAAAGAACAGATGCTTTTTTGGGGGTATAATTTTGTAGATATTGTCCAAGTGGCAGGTGAAATCTCTTTTCGAGGAGATATTATAGATATTTACCCTCCATCAGCAGAAAAAGCCTTTCGCATCTCTTTGTTTGATGAGACGATAGAGCAGATAAAAACATTTGAACTTGAATCACAAAGAACAAACAAAGAGGAGTTAGAGAAGATTACGATTAGTAGTGCTTTTTACTCCTTAGATGAAACAGGTTTTCAAGCACTCGAAGAAAAAGTAAAAAACTCTCCATTTGATGCCTTAGTTAAAGACATAGCCTCTTTAGGATTTTGGCACTTAGAGAGTCTTGCAACAAACTTTTTAGAGGGAAAAAATGTACGCCTGAGTCGTAATTTAGACCATGTTTTACAAGATGCCTATGGTATTAACAATCCAAGCCTTCCAAGAGAAGCCTTTCATCTTGAAATTTTAGTAGAGAATGATGATTATAAAGAGCTCGTTGTGGCTGATGTGGGGCAACTGCTTCGCGTGCATGCCGATAAAAAAGTCACCATTATTGCAGCAAGTAGTGCGCAACTCAAGCAAGTGGGACTCTACGATACTAAAGAGATTACAAAAGTTACGGCTGGATATATTCTCAATATTATCTCAAAAGATGAACTAATTATTTCTCTTAATAAACCAGATGTAAAAAGGCGACGGAGAAAAACTTCTATTTTACTTGATGACCTTAAAAGTGGTGATTATGTGGTGCATGAAGAGTATGGGGTCGGGATTTTTGAAAAAATAGAGCAAACTGAAATTCTCGGTGGTGTCAAAGATTTTATCGTGATTAAGTATGTGGGTGATGATAAAATTTTACTCCCTGTTGAAAACTTAGAGTATATCGACCGCTATATTGCTAGTGGAGGGAGTCTGCCTGTTTTAGATAGGCTTGGCAAAGGGAGTTTTGGAAAACTCAAAGCAAAAGTGCGTAAGCGTTTACTCGAAATTGCAGGGCAAATTGTCAATACTGCCGCAGCACGCTCACTCATAAAAGCACCTCAAATTGATATTGCAAAAAATGAGTTACAAGCCTTTCAAAAACTCTCAGGGTTTGCATATACTGGGGATCAAACACAGGCTATTGATGAGATTATAGGGCAGATGCGTTCAGGACACATTATGGATAGACTCCTCAGTGGTGATGTTGGTTTTGGAAAAACAGAAGTGGCACTCAACACGATTTTTGCTGCTTTCAAATCAGGTTATCAGTCTGCGTTTATTGTTCCTACGACACTGCTTTCAGCACAGCATTGGCGTTCTTTAGATGAACGATTTGCTGGCATGGGTATACGCTATGCAAAACTCGATAGATTTGTGAGTACAAAAGAGAAAAATGCCATTATAAAAGGACTCGCTTCAGGTGAAATAGATACGGTAGTGGGAACACATGCTCTCTTTGGATTGGAGTTTAAAAAGCTTGGTGTTGTGATTATTGATGAAGAGCATAAGTTTGGAGTCAAGCAAAAAGAGAAGATTAAAGAGTTGTACCATAATGTGCATCTGCTCTCTATGAGTGCCACGCCAATCCCGCGTTCACTCAACCAAGCGATGAGTTCCATAAAAACGATGAGTCAGCTTTTAACACCGCCAAGTGAAAGGCAAGGGGTGCGAACCTTTGTCAAAGAGTATGATGAAAAGCTCATTAAAGAGGTCATACTTCGCGAACTCCGCCGTGGTGGACAGGTTTTTTATGTGCATAATTCAATTGACCATATGCCTATCAAACTCGGTGAACTTAAAGCGATTTTACCAGAACTTCGAGTCGTCATGTTGCACTCGAAAATCTCAGCCGTCGAGACAGAAAAAGAGTTACTCAAATTTGAAGCAGGGGAGTATGATTTGATGATAGCAACAAGTATCATCGAATCAGGCATTCATATGCCAAGAGTTAATACTATTTTAGTTGATGGAGCCGATCGATTTGGAATCGCCGATTTACACCAACTCCGTGGAAGAGTAGGGCGAGGGAGTGTTGAGGGTTTTGCATATTTTATAGTGAAAAACAAAGAGGCCCTTACTGATGAAGCAAAAAAACGACTCCTGGCTTTAGAATCAAACTCCTTTTTAGGGAGTGGAAGTGTGCTTGCTTATCATGATTTAGAGATTCGTGGTGGGGGAAATTTAGTGGGAGATGCACAGAGTGGGCATATTAAAAACATTGGCTACTCGCTTTATTTGCGAATGTTAGAAGATGCCATTAAAGAGTTGAGCAATACCCAAGAGAGTGCGCGTGCAAAAGTAGATATTAAACTTACTATCTCTGCGTTTATCTCTGATGAGCTTATCAAAGAAGATAGACTGCGTTTAGATGTCTATAGACGCCTCTCACAATGTGAAAGTACAGTAGAGGTGTATGAGATAGAAGAGGAATTGAGCGATAGATTTGGAGAACTCGACACACCTACAAAACAGTTTATAGAGTTGATGGTGATTAAACTTTTGAGTTTAGAAAAAAAGATAAAATCTATTATGAACTATGGACAAAATATTACCGTGACCTACTTCAATGAATCAAAAGAAATGATAAAATCGAAAAGCAAAGATGATGATGACATCATCAAAGCGACACTTTTTTATCTTAGAAATAACAAACCAAAGGTACTGTAGTGAAAATAGCTTTTATTGGTGATATTGTCGGACAACCTGGTCGTAAGATGATACAAACATATTTGTCTCAAATTAAAAAAGAAGAAGCCCTTGATTTTGTGATAGCAAATTATGAAAATGCTTCCCATGGCTTTGGCTTAACAATGAAAAACGCAGATGAGTTGTTTAGTGCAGGGGTAAACGTGATGACAGGGGGGAATCACTCTTGGGATAAAAAAGATATTCTCCCTCTTTTTGAATCGCGTGAGATTTTACGTCCGCATAACTACCCTGAGGGAGTGGCAGGAACAGGAGTGAAAACCTATGAAGTCGCAGGAGAAAAGCTCGCTGTTTTAAACCTTATGGGGCATTATGGTATGCCTTATACGGACAATGCTTTTCGTTGTGCATTAGAGAGTGTGCAGGGCTTAAAAGAAGCGGGTGTGCAAAATATTTTTATAGATTTTCATGCAGAAGCAACAAGTGAAAAACGCGGACTGATGATGATGCTCCAAGGTGAGGTAAGTGCGATTGTCGGGACACATACTCATGTAAGCACTGATGATTTACAAATAGCACATAACACGCTGTACCTAACAGATATTGGTCTCACAGGGTGCCGTGATAATGTCATAGGAATGGATAAAAAAGCTCCTATAAATCAGTTTATGACAGGACTGAAATCGCATTATGACATACCAAAAAAGTGTAAAAAAATCATGCAGATGGTGATAATGGATTTAGAAGATGGAAAGTGTCAAAGTGCTTATAAAGTAAAAGTGTTTGATGATGGTCGGGTGTTAAAAACAGAGGCGTGGCGCGAAGAAGATTAGGCAGTAATGCGGTAGTAGTTTTCGTTTGCTATATAGGTGTTTACCATTTGATGTTTCATGAGAGATGTTTTGGCTTCTTGTGCTTGTAGAGGCATTTTTTTGTCAATTCTTGGTGTTTGGTTGAGTGTTGCTCGTGGTTTGATGAGTAGAGAAAACATTTTTGTGTTGTCGCTATAAGCTACTTGTGCATTTGTAAAAGTTTTCATTTTTGAAAATTTGAGTTTTTGCATATTTTGCTGCATATCTTGTTGGAGCTTTTGCTGGTTGTGTAAAACCTTATAGTTTGAAACATAATTGATAGGAAGATTGAGTGTTTGTGTATGTAATTTTGTTGGTGTTGCATTGAGCTTTTGAGCAAAAGAACTCTCTTCTTTGGAAATTTGCTGCTCTTTTTTACTCTCTTGTGACTTAGAGGTACGATTTGTATCAATGTAAGTACTATAGGAAGAAACAAACATAACCAATCCTTTTTTAAGTCTTTACTAAGTATTATAACATAAATTGATTGAAAAACAAAAAAGGTTCTGTATGCTCACACAAAAAATCTCGCAAGCCAAAGCAAAACTTCTTGTGGATTTCCCTTATTTTGGAACATTGGCCTCAAAACTCATTTTAGTGAAAAATGATGATATTGAAGCTTTTAAAAGTAATGGTATCACACTAGAATACAATGATGAATATTTAGAAAAATTAGAGATAAGTGAACTCGAATTTGTTTTTGCAAATGGAGCGATGCATGCAAGTTTAGCGCATGATAAACGCAAGCATAATCGTAGTGGCTGGTTATGGCAAATGGCAACTGATATGGCTATTAATGATATGCTTGTGAGTAATGGTTTAGATATGCCTTATGGGGCACAGTATAGAAAAAGATTTAAAGGAATGTATGCTGAAGCAATTTATGCTGAGTTAAAAGATGATATTTTACGAGAGGATGAAGATCTAGAGTATGAGGCTGATGATCTTGATGATGTGCAAAATCAATACAAACAAACGCAAGAGGCATTACAAGAAGAGATTCTCCAAGAACAGCTCTTTGCAGAGGAGGCAATTTCACAGCTTGAAAAAGAGTTCAAGCGAGGCGAAGCACCCCTGCAAATAGAGCGATTTTTTCAACTGAATACTTTTGGAAAAGTGGATTGGCGAGAGGAAATCAAGTCGGCACTCGAACGATACTTTCGCGATGATTATGCACTTTTGCCACCGAGTAAAAAACTTCTCTCCTATGGTATCTATCTTCCTTCCAATATTTCACAAACATTTCGTTTGGTCATTGCTATTGACAGCTCTTCATCAGTAGATAATGAACTTTTAAACCAGTTTTTAAGTGAAGTAAATTTTTTAATGGCATTGGTGCAGCACTATGAGATAGAACTTTTAGTGTGTGATGATACAATTCAATCACACACAACATTTACTAGTGGCGATACTTTAGAAGTAACCCTCAAAGGGAATGGCGGGACTGATTTTCGACCTGTTTTTACATACTGTGAGGAGAAGTTCGATGCGGTAAAATTACTGCTCTATTTTACAGATTTAGAGGGGACTTTTCCTACACAAACACCAAATTTTGAAGTAAAATGGGTGAGCACAAAAGAGAAGGAAGTCCCTTTTGGAGAGATTATTTTTTTATAAATCATCAAAACTGACATCATAATTTGTCAGCATTTGAATATACTCAAAAGTCTCTAATGTATTGTGTATACGACAAGAAAACTCTTCTTTAGAGAAAGGTTTTTTGATGTAATCATTTGCACCTTGTTTTAAAAAGAGAGCGGTAGTTGTTGCATCATTATCTGAAGAGAGCACAATAATAGGCAGTTGCTTTTTGTCATATGTTTTTCGTATTGTTTGCGTGAGTTCTAAGCCATTCATCACAGGCATATTGTAATCTGTTAAAACCAAACTCATCTGTGTAGATGTTTGCAACATACCCAAAGCTTCTTCTCCATGCGCAACGGCGATAACATGAAAGTTCATATTTTCTAAAAGAGCTTGCATCTGTTTGCGTACGACTAAAGAGTCCTCGACAAGAAGAATGTTGTGATTTTTGTTTTTTTCTAATCTTTGGATGGATTGAATGATATATTTTACATCTGCAACGCCTCCTTTATTGACATAGTCGATGATGCTTTTTTTGAGTATCTCTTCTCTAAAAGTTTTGTCAATATTTCCACTCAAGACGATGATTCTCTGTTTTTTTGAAAGTGCATAGTCTACAACCTCTCCATTGGGAGCATCGGGAAGATTAATGTCTAAGAGTGTCAAAAAGTAATCATATTTATGCAAAAAAAGTTTTGCTTCTTGGAGGCTATAGGCTATATCTATCTCATAGCTTAAGCTTGTTTGGAGTTGTTTTGCGATTAAATTTGCTAATGTTTTATTGTCATCTACGACTAAAATTCTATTGTCCACAAAAAGTCCTTATAGTATTTGTATCTAATAGTACAAGTATTTATCTAAAATTATAGTGAATATGGTTACACTTCACTTATGAATTATTGCAATGCTACAATAAAGAAACTTCACAATAAAAAAAATATCTTTTTAACAGGTGGTGCTGGGGTTGGTAAGACAACACTGACACGTGAGATTATTCAAGCTTATGAAGAAGAAGCGAAAAAAGTGGCGAAACTTGCTTCTACAGGAATGGCTGCAACACTCATTGGCGGGCAGACCCTGCATAGCTTTTTTGATCTTGGGATTGCTTCAAATAGTATAGAATTAGAAAAAAATGCAAAGTTAGAATTGAAGAAAAAAACGAAAAAGCTTATAGAGAGTATGGCTCTTATTGTCATAGATGAAATCTCTATGGTAAGTGCTGGAGTTTTTGATATGATAGCATTGCGACTTCAACAAGCAAATTTTCAAGGTGCTCTTTTAGTGGTAGGCGATTTTTTACAATTGCCTCCCGTGACAAGAGGAGTAGCAGAGGTGGCATTTGCTTTTGAATCAGCAGCTTGGATTGCTTATGACTTTGAAAAAGTGGAACTTACCCACATCTATAGAACGGATGATGTTGCGTTTATAGAACTTTTGCACCATGTGCGTTTTGGTGATGTGGATGAGTATGTGCATAACCAACTCAATGCATTTATCAAACCTTTACCTCATGATTTGAGCCAATTTACTTTTCTTTTTGGTAAAAATATCTCTGCAATGCAACACAACAAATGCCAACTTGCGTTTATAGAGAGTGAGCTTTTTATTAAAGAAGCACAAATTGTAAAGCATCTTAAAACACTCAAGGAGCAAGAGATACAAAGGTTTATGCAAGATGCTCGTATAGAAGAAGCCTTGCATCTTAAAGTGGGTGCTCCTGTACTTTTTACAAGAAATGCCTGGAACTATTTTAATGGAGAGAGGGGTGTTGT
>JALWON010000083.1 GCA_027083475.1 Sulfurimonas sp. | reverse complement strand
GAAATGAAATATACTTGGATGGATTTAAATGTTTTAGATTCGTTTGATGACTTTTACAAGCACATACAAAATATGCTTAATTTCTTCGGTTCAAAATATGACATTAATTTTGGCTAGGCACTTAGTAGCTATACTTGAAGGTTATAACTCACAAGAAGAGTGGGAAGAGCAGTTTGAGAGTGAGAGTGGCATGGGACTTGAATATGGAGCTGTGGAGGAGTGGTTTTATGAGAGTGCTGTTAATCATCAAGATGTTATTGGGTGGTGGTTGGAGTTGGAGGAAGATGAATAAGCATCCATAAAGATGTCACTTACTCATCTATAATGACTCCATAAAAAATAACCAAATAAAAAAAGAGTTTTTCAACTTCATAAAAATCATTATTTAGAACATCTAACATGGATATAAAGAACTCCTATCTTAAATTCAATTATGAATCAAAACTCCAAAAAATAAAAATAATGCTATAATCATCAATGAAAAATAGTTATATGGATGTGTACAATGGCAAAAATTACAAAAGAGGAGCGTAAAAACGGAATTATTTCTGCAGCATTAGCCTTGTTTTCTCAACAGGGTTTTTATGTGACAACAATTCCTGATATTGCTCAAAAAGTAGGTATGAGTGTAGGTAATTTTTACAATTATTTTAGCTCTAAAGAGATTTTAGCAAAAGAGTTGATTCTTTATATTTCAGATTATTTAGGAAAAAATCTTCGAGAGATAAATATGAAAGAGATTACAACAGAGGAGAAGATTCAAGAAATTGTTTCTATGTATTTTAAGATGGCGAGTGATAAACCTGAAATGATTGAGTATTTTTTACGTGTTTATCTCTCTAATAGAGAAGTCTTTGGAAGTGATTGTGCAGGGATGATTTGTGTCTCTTCTTTTGTAACTGAGATGATGATATTTTTTGAAGAGGGTGTTGCAAAAGGTGATTTACATAATCAAGATTTTTTCTCAGCATTTGGACTTTTTATGGGTTACTTAGGGGGTATGGTGTTTCTTTTTGGTGAAGCACTGCTTCCAGAACCATTAAAAGAGTATGAAGAGTCGATCTCTTTAAATATTTATAATGCACTTAAACACAGAGACTAAACCAAAACTTCTTTGGTTACAAGGAGTGACCTGTAATGGGAACTCTCACTCCTTTTTAAATTTAGAATCATTAGAGCAACTTCTTGATAAATTTGAGTTGCTTTATCATCCGCTTTTAGCTTCTACATTCTCTCTAAGTGAAATCACCTCATTACAAAATAGTTGTGATATTTTGATTTTTGAGGGTACATACGACCCTGAATTTACAAGAAATAATATACCACTAAAAGAGATACTTCCTTACTATGCATTGCATGCAGAACATATTATTGCTCTTGGAACCTGTGCAAGTTTTGGTGGTATGTTTCAATCTCTCGCTCCAGAGAGAAATAGTGGGTTACTCTATAAAGTTGAGGAAGAGGGTGGACCACTGATAGCATACAAAAAAAGAGTCATTAATCTCTCAGGATGTCCTGTACATCCTGAGTGGTTAGCGACTACACTACAGATGCTTTTAGCAAAGCACACTATTGTTGTAGATGATTTACAAAGACCACGAGAGTTGTATAGCTCCTTAGCACATCATGGGTGTACTCGTAATGAGTACTTTGAATGGAAGGTAGATACAAAAGGTTTTGGGCTGAAAGAGGGATGTCTTTTTTATGAACAAGGGTGTCGAGCACCACTTACTCATGCATCTTGCAACACAATACTTTGGAATGAAGTAAGCTCAAAAACACGAGTTGGTACACCCTGTTTTGGATGTACAGAACCTTCTTTTCCAAGAACTAATTACTTCCAAACAAAAACAAATATGTCTATTCCTCAAGATGTGCCTTTGGGTGTCTCTAAACGTGCATACCTTACTGTAGCAGGTATGGCTAAGACATTTCACATAAAAAGACTTGAAGGAGTTTTGATTGATTACAAAAGAGATCATTGATCATATAGAGGGAGAGGCATCTCTTTACTTTGAAATGCAAGAGAAGAGGGTAGATTTTGTAACAGTAGTTTTTCCTCATTTTCGGGGTATGGAAAATATGCTCAAAGGAAAGAGTGCTTTAGATGCTTTAGTAATCACTCCAAGGGTTTGTGGTATATGTGGACATGCGCACTTAATGGCAACAGTGAGAGCCATAGAAGATGCTTATAAAAATAGTGGACACCCTATAGAAGTCTCAAACAAAGCACAAAATATGCGAGAGCTTACTTTAACACTAGAAATCATCCAAAATCATCTCAAATGGCTCTATCTCGTCCTCATACCCCAACTCAATAATTTTGAAAATATTACACTATCTCTTACTCCACTCAAAGGTGCCTATGGAGCCTCTTTGGCTACAAAAGCATTAGCAATTCTTGCAGGACAGTGGCCTCATTCCTCATATATGATTCCAGGTGGAGTGACAAGTGATCCAACATATATAGAATTGATGCAACTCAGAGCACATTTAGAAAAATTGAGTGACTTTTTAGAGAAAGAAACACTTGGTACAACAGTGCAAAATTTTCTCTCTTTTGAATCTTGTAAAAATTTCAATAAAATTGCGAGTGATGTCTCTAGTGTTGAACAAGCTCTTTTTGATCTAAGAATGCATAAAAAAGGATTTTCCCATGATGATTTTATTGTTTTAGGGGAGCATCGTTTTACACAAATAGCAAAGTCAAGAGCAACTCGTCTTTATAATGTAGATATTACAAAAGTTCATGTTGAAGATGCATTTTCACCACAAGAGAAAAGTTATGCAAAAAATGCTTTGTATAAAAATGCATTCTATGAAACAGGACCTTTAGCCCGTTTAATCTCTAAAGATGTGAAGCTTATTAAAAATATGCATAGACGCTATAAAGATAGCAATTACACAAGAGCTATGGCTCGTATCTATGAGATGGTCTATCTATTGCAACACTCCTTAGACTTAGTGAAGGAGATAGATATTACACAAGATTCCTGTACAAAAAGTGTGACTCTCTCAAAAGTAACAGCACAAGGTATCGGTGTTGTAGAAGCACCCCGTGGACCACTTATACATAAAATAAAACTCAAAGAGGGTATTATTGAAAGATATGAAATTATAACACCAACTCAATGGAATATCTCAAGTGGAACAAAACTAAAACCTTCTCCAGCACAAAAAGCAATGATAGGACTCAACAAGCAAGAAGCAGAATTTGTTTTTAGAACATTTGATGTCTGCTCAGTTTGTACAACACACTAAATATTTCCTCTTAGTCCGAAAACCAAATAAGAAAAAAAGAATTTTAGATTAAATTAATAAAACTAATATTTGTTTAAGTTATTATTGAGTAGCATAATGAATGATTATTCATATACTGAAGAGAAGGGGTTGACTATGGCAGATAGAATAGAGGGTGTAAAAAAACTTTTTACTTCCAAAAGTGCTCGTGTTGAGACGAATAAGGGTGATGCTTACTATGAAAAGTTATTTCAAACATGTCAAGCAAGAATAGAGGAGTTAAAAACACAAACACCGATTAACAATAGATTAGATATTAGTGATGTGTTAGAAACACAAGGTGTTAATAGAAGAGATTTTATGAAGTGGGCAAGTGCTGTTACAGGTATGCTGATGCTTCCTGCTTCATTTACTCCTTTAGTAGCAGATGCTGCATTATTAATGAATAGAGCACCTGTTATTTGGTTAGAACTCTCAGACTGTGCTGGAAACTCTGAAGCACTTCTGCGTTCAGATGGACCAAAAATTGATGAGATTGTTTTAGATATTATCTCTTTGGAGTTTCATGAAACTCTTCAAGCAGCTTCTGGACATCAAGCAGAAAAGCAACTTGAAGATGCAATGGAGACTTTTAAAGATAAATATCTTCTATTTGTAGAGGGTGCAGTTCCTCTTGGTATGGATGGACAATTTGGAACTATTGGTGCAAGTGGTGAAACATTTCATGAGCATCTTTTAAGAGTTTCTAAGCATGCAGCAGCTGTTGTAGCTGTTGGCTCGTGTGCTACATTTGGTGGTATTCCTGCCGCTGCACCAAATCCAACAGGAGCTGTAGGTGTTATGGATGTTGTAAAAGGGAAACCACTTATTAATATTCCTGCTTGCCCTGCTAATCCTGCAAATATGGTTGGTGTTATTCTTCACTACATTTTAACAGGTCAAGTACCTGAGTTAGATTCTCTCCTACGTCCTAAATTCGCCTTTGGGTATCGTATTCACGATAACTGTGAGCGACGTGCACACTTTGATGCAGGGGAGTATGTAGAAGAGTGGGGTGATGAGGGTGCAAAAAACAATTTCTGTCTTTATAAGATGGGATGTAAGGGACCAATGACATTTAATAACTGTTCTATTGTTCGTTATAACGAGGGAGTGAATTGGCCTATTGGTGTTGGTCGTGGTTGTATAGGGTGTTCTGAACCAGATTTTTGGGATAAGTATGCATATGAGCGTCCAATGGCAGATGCAAAAATAAAAGCACCAACAGGTGGAGTTGAGAAAACTGTAGATGAGTTTGGTTTAGGTCTGCTCACTGCTGCAGGTATAGGTATAGGTATTCATGCAGTAGCAAGTGCAGTCGCAGGTAAAAAAGAAGATGGAGGAGAAGCATAATGGCAAAAAAACATATAGTAGTAGATCCAATTACGAGAATTGAGGGACATTTAAGAATCGAAGCGGTGATAGATGAGAACAACACTATTGTGGATGCTTATAGCTCTTCTACTCTTTTTCGTGGGATTGAAACAATTTTAAAAGGAAGAGACCCCAGAGATGCAGGTCTTTTGGCAATGCGTATTTGTGGTGTTTGTACAGGAACACACTACCAAAGAAGTATAGAGTCGGTAGAAGATGCTTTTGACATAACAATTCCTAAAAATGCTCGGATTGTGCGTAATCTAATACAAGGCTCTCTTTATTTACATGATCATCTTGTTCATTTTTATCATCTTCATGCACTTGATTTTGTTGATGTTGTCTCAGCACTTTCCGCAGATCCAAAAAAGACAGCTGAGGAAGCTGTGAAATGGGCGAAGGTTGCTGGTACCATTCCTTATGTAGAGGGTGCTACAAAATTTGAAGAGATACAAGCAAGAGTAGCAAAATTTGTCAAACAAGGGCGTTTAGGTATTTTTGGAAATGGGTATTGGGGGAACAAGCACTATAAGCTTACTCCCGAACAAAACTTGATTGGTGTTGCTCATTATTTGCAAGCACTTGATATTCAAAGAGAGATGGCAAAGATGCAGGCTATCTTTGGTGGAAAAAATCCACACCCTCAATCTATAGTAGTTGGTGGGGTAACCTGTGTACAAGATATTCAAAATCCTGCTCGTATAGCACTCTTTAAAGACCTGTTGAAACTTAGCACTGACTTTGTAAAAAAAGCATATCTTCCTGATGTTTATATGGCTGGAACAATGTATGCAGATGAAGCAACAGATTCTAAAGCAACTTTTACAGAGTTGATGGCAGGTAAGGGTGTTGGTGGCACAGGAGGAGGACTTCTTAACTATATGTCTTATGGAGATTTCCGTCTTGATGATACAGGTTTTTACAATGCAAAAACACTCTTTCCTAGTGGTATAGTGTATGGTGGAGATATTTCTAAGGTAGAAGATGTGGATCCTGAGAAAATTGCAGAAGATGTGACACACTCTTGGTATGAAGGTACAGGTGCACCAGAACACCCTTATGAAGGAACAACAATTCCTAAATATACAGGGCTTGACAAACGTGATGATGGTATAGCATACTTAAAAACTGATGAGAAATACTCTTGGATTAAGACACCGATTTATAATGATACTCGTGTAGAGGTTGGACCTTTAGCACGTATGGTTGTTGGTGTTGCAAGAAAAGATGAGCGTATTACAAAATATGTAATGAACTTTTTAGAGCGAGGAAATTTACCAGTTTCTGTACTCTTTAGTACAGTTGGTCGTACTGCAGCTCGTGCAATAGAGACAGAACTTATGTCAGATGCAATGATGGAGTGGGTAGATGAACTTGCAGCCAATGCCGCTGGTGGTGATTTAAGCACTTGGACAGAATTTGATTTTGATAAGGTAAGTGTAAAAACAAAGGGTATGGGTCTTGCAGAAGCACCACGTGGTTCTTTAGGTCACTGGGTAAAGATAGATGAAGGAAAAATTACAAATTACCAAGCTGTTGTCCCTTCAACTTGGAATGCAGGTCCACGAGATTATAAAGGAAGAATGGGAGCTTATGAAGCCTCTCTTATTGGTACGAAAGTTGCCGATCCTGAACAACCTTTAGAAATTATTCGTACTGTACATAGTTTTGACCCTTGTATCGCTTGTGCTGTGCATGTAGTAGATACAAAAGGTAAAGAGCTTGGTGTCTATAAAATAGATACTCAATGTAGTATCTAAAGGAGCTTATTATGAAAGCGGGACACAAGCAAGTCAAACGTATGACAGGTGCTATGCGTGCTATACACTGGACAAATGTCTTTTCTATGATTGTTGCAGTTGCAACAGGATTGTATATTGCACACCCATATTACCAAACATTTATGGCTGATGGTGCTGTAGATAAGTATGTGATGGCATGGAATAGATGGGGACATCTTATGGTAGCAATTATTTTTGATGTTACCTCTGTACTTATCGCATATCTGTTCTTTTTTAGTCGTTTTGAGAAGTCTTATAAAAAGGTAATTCCAAATGCTAAAAATATGAAGGAGTTTGGAGCAGTTGTTGTAAACTTAGTGACACTCAACCGTAAAAAAGAGTTTGATTCAACACATGCAGATAGTTTTAATAGTGTTTATTTTCTGATTTTTCATCTTCTTTTAGGGTGGATGCTTTTTACAGGACTGCAAATGTATGTACAAGGTCTTGGCTCTGGTCAAAGTTCTATTGGAACATGGTGGCCTACAATGCTCCACATGGTTACAGACTGGACAATTCCTGTAAGTGCTTGGATGGTTGGTGGTGGACCAACAGCAACACTTATGGATGTTCGTATTGTGCACCATATAACAATGTGGCTTATTATTACATGGGTAGCATTTCATATATACTATCAAGTATGGCGCACAATCTTCTGGAAAGAGGGTGATATTGCGATTGTTGTTGGTGGTAGTAAGTTTGTTAAAACTGACAAATAAAATTGTACTCGATACTTTGAAAGTATCGGGTTACTCAAGGGAGCATTATGGCGTTTATCTTTGAAATTTCGACCTCTTCTACACAACAGTATATTCCAAATTATATTATCAGTATCATACGAGAGTTTGATATTCCTGTGAGAGTAACACTTAAAGAGCAAAAAATAGTATGTGCTTTTACATCAGAACACGAAAAACTTCAAGAGTGTCTTGAGGCAATAGCACAAAAACTTCCCGCATCTTTTTTTCTTAAAAGTACACAGAGCTATACAACAGAAGAGAAGATAGAAGGTATAACAGAGATAGACAATAGATACCCTC
>JALWON010000082.1 GCA_027083475.1 Sulfurimonas sp. | reverse complement strand
TTTCAACTCTATTCTTAGCCCATGGTAGTATTTATTTGGCTCATCTATAATAATGTCTGGGTATCCTTTTTGTTTGCCCTCTGCTCTCATTTTTGCTTCAATAGATGATGTGATTTTCGAAGCCATCTGCGAAGCTCTTATTTTTCCAAGTATAGGCATTAAAATTCCTGCAAGTATCCCTCCATATTTATTTTCATTTGGCATTGATGTATGTGCTATTTTTTTAATTCTTAACCATTGCACCAACTTCTGCTGCTCGATTGTTTCACTTGGCGGATTAATCATTTCACAAGCTCCACATAACTAAAATAGCCCCAATCCATAGCATCAGCAGCCACAGTAAAAGTTCTATTTGTAACACGATTTCCAAGTCTGTCTCCTACTGTCCACTTCTTTAGCTTCTCATCTTCTGTGATTGCTAAAACTGTGAAATTGTCTAATCTTGTGACTATTTGCATTTTGATACTCCCACAAAAGAGCCAACATAATTGACCGCTTCAACAAACTTCATCTGTTTAGTCTCCATCACAAAACCTATCGCATCTGTACTAAGGTCACTCCCAAAGTCTTTGATTAGCAGCTTAGGAGATATTCCTGCACTTGGAGTTCTCTCATCTTGTCTGTACTTAAACATAAACTTTCTATTTACTTCATATCCGCAACTTGACACGATATCTGCCACTATCTCCCGCGTAAGTCTGCTCTTTACTGATTGAACATCAATGTCTGCGCTACTGTCGTAGCTGATTTGTTTTGTTTGCTTTGTATCAGCATCTTTCATCATTGCTCTCTTGAGCCTATCTGCCGCATCGAGAACAGGATTACAATCAAAAACATTACCATCATTATAAAAATATTCACACGAAAAATATCCGAGGAATGCGCCTGTTTCTGTGTTTACCTGCTTGTCTATGAATGGATATTTTTTTTCTAATGCATCGGTAAATTCAAAATATCTCTTTCCGGTCGGAACATTTACTGCAGGAAGTATTACTCTAAATCTGTCACACTTCAATCCTTTTTTTTCTACTTGATGGCTCTTTGTTGTTGCTATAAGGTATTTAAACTCTTTAAAAAGCTCTTTTGCTTCACTAAGCTTTAAGCCATCGTCAATATCAAGGATTAAGAGGTTTTGATTGTCATTTCTCCAATTATCGCCTATCTTTTTGCCACCTTCAAATACGAATGGACTATATTGTCTGTGGTCTGATTTCACAATGTCTATAATTTTCTCAAACTCGATTTCTATGTTTTTATAAAGTGGCTCTGCCGTTAAAAACATATTGTTTTTTAGTTTACAGTTGTCTGGTTTTTTCATCTGAAACTCCAAAGGAACTTCAAGATAGCTTAGTGAATATTTCATATTGCTACCGCCTCCATCTTTTCGCTGTATGTCGGAGCTTGGTATTCAGTCTCAGTTACAGGTATCATTCTCGGCATAACTTTTAGAGTTATTTCATCTGCTCCATCTGTTAGTCTCCATAAATATTTTCTTATACCCCAGTTGTCTTTTTTAAGTTTTGCCACCCTAAATCCGTCTTTTGTGAGAGACTCTATCGCCTTGTCGTCATCATCTCTTGGCACATCAAGTTCGTATCTAGCTCTCACACCGTCGTGAAACGCTGTTGCTCCCCTACTCCCTCCGTTTGCGTTTGCGTGATGAATTATTAAACTTGTTATGTCTGCTTTTTTTGCCCACTCTGCGAATGTTTGGATAAAAACTCTTGCCTCGCTGTTGTCATTTTCATTCCCGCCGTAAAATGCAAGAAGCGGATCAAATACTGCAAACCCTACATTGTTTAAAATAAGCGTCTCGCCTATCTTGTT
>JALWON010000081.1 GCA_027083475.1 Sulfurimonas sp. | reverse complement strand
TTGAACTTTAAAATCTTTTAGTTTCATAACTAAGTTTTACTAACATAAAATTAAAATTGCAAAGATTTTTTATTTAAGACCTTCCAATTAAATAATATAAATTAAGAATTTATATTGTTAATTTCTTAAGTTAAAGACTTCTTGGGAGATTAGGCTTCAATTTGGATTTTGGCCACTTCTCCAAATTTAGGTAAAGAAAACTTTTTCCTGGCTGCTTTTAATGATGAAGAATTTATTCCTTGTAGTAAAATGCATAAATCTTTGGCTCAAGGTCTTATATCTTTCTCTCTGAATCCACTATATTGTTCTACTTTTAAAGGCCATGCATCAGATTTACCCATGATTTTGTGAGCAAGATAAATGGCACCTGAAGCAACCATAGAAGGTCTGTACTTTACCATTTTATATTCAACAAGGGCTAGTTCGAGCATATACTGGGATAAAAAGAAAATAGCTTCGCTATCTTGGCTGAGTTTTATGAATCTTTCAATGAACCTGTAGCTTGAGATTACTGTAACATTAAATTCAAATTTCTTGAGCATTTTATACTCCATATCCATAATCTCTTTCTTTGAATAGGCATTGTCAGTGATATACACAAAGTCCTTCACTTCAGGAGGATAAATTTCTTCATACTTGCAGGCTATAAGCATTGCAGTCACTCCAATCAGCTGTAATTTATCTCTCTTAGCCACTTCAATTTCCAAATATCTATCGATCAAATTGACGGTTAAATACAAAGTTTCTGGGATAAGTTTGAATTTGAGGTGAACTTCAATCAGCCAATCTATCAGAATTCCCCTCATTCTGTCATTCACATCTGGCTGAATTTTCATGAAGCCATATGTTGGAATAAAGAGGGACTCAGTCTTAAGCATATGCTCGCAACAGTCATTGACATACTCAACACATCAAAGGGGGTTTTCAATATCATTCCTGTCCCTTGCATCTATATTCGTTGCAAGAATCCTCTCCATTTTATTTTTAAATCTCCTCAGTTTTTCTTCTGGCTTCATTGCACTGTTATTTCCAGAGCAGGTTGACTGCAGAGAATTGTTCATGGTTTGGCTAGTTGGATTTAAAATTATCCTTTTCTTATTGGAGCTTCCTTCTCGAGAGTGAGTAGAGAGGAAAGGTTTTGTATGTGGGTTGAGGTCAGAATGGAAACTGGATTTACTATCATGCCTTGGTCCAGTTCCACTCCGCCTGGTCTTTATATTTTTCTTCTTAACGATGTTAAGATTACTGAGACCCTTGACTTTAGTGGACACCATCTCCTTGCTCATCGTGATAACTTTGTTCATCTGAGGCATCTTATTTTTGTTGCATGATTCTTGCTGCTTTATTATTTGTGCTTGTGTTTGACCCAGCCCTAGTTTTTGAGGAATTTGAGGCTCCAGAGACATTATGGAGGTTTGGCAAGTATGTAATCATTCCTGATGCTTTATTTGATCCCCTCTTAGACAAAAATTGTTTGTTAGTTACATTTCCAGAAACTGATGCTGCCCTTTTTGCTCTTTCACAAGACTCAGCCTTTAGTATCAACCGCTTTTGGTAGTATGCATCTCCTCTTATATTATCCTTCCTGCGCATAGGGAGGTTTACAATATCTCTTCCAAAAGATCTCATTTGGGAAGCCTGATTCCTTGTACTTTCGACTGATCTCAAGGTAGTATTCTCTTTTTGAGAACTGGATCTCTTATTTTCACAGTTAAAAGAACTGAAAAGTCGATGCTTCCTATTCCAAGACATTTTGTTACAATTTTTATTGAATTAAAAATTTAAATTCTCAATATTTGAAAATTTCTATGGGGTTTTGGGGTTTTGGG
>JALWON010000080.1 GCA_027083475.1 Sulfurimonas sp. | reverse complement strand
TCCAATTCCAAGGCCTACTACAACAAAAGCAAGCCCAAGCGTCGGATGGATAGTTCTTGTCCCCAAAGGAAGCAGCATCAAAAATATGAAAAAAAACTGCAAGCCTACCAATACTCTACTTTTCATCTTCTACCCTCTTTTTATTTGCCATTATACTCGAAAAAACAACAAAAGTGAGTGAAGTGAGTACTGTTACGAAAATAATGGCATATCCCGTAGGTAAGTCTAAATAATAAGAGCCCACAAGAGCCAAAATGATGCCGAGTGAGCCAAAGAGGGTCGCAAAGAGAAATGGCGACATTCTTGTTTGCATCAACCCTGCATACGAAGGAGCGATAAGCAGAGAAAAGACCACTAAAACACCTGCGGACTGTACAGATGATGTGACAGTCACAGCGAGCATCGTAAAAAAGGTAAACTCCTTGAGTGCTGCGTTTAGACGGGGATAGACAACAAACATAATAAACGCAACGCCTCCGTAAATGGCTAAACTTTTGTAGAGCTCATCACTTGAAGTGAACAAAATATCTGCCGCGCTGAGTTTTGAAAAAAGCTCCGTTCCCTCTGAACTCTGTGCTAAAATAAGCATAATAGAAGAGATGCCAAGTGCATACAAAAGCCCTATGAAGGCTTCTATCTTTTGCACCTTCTTTGTTGCCCATGTAATGACAAGTGCCGCAAGAAAAGCGAACAAAAAGGTCATGGCACTCTGGTAGTGTGCATCCATAAACGCAACACTTATCGCCATCCCGATGGCAGCAATCTGCCCGATGGCAAGGTCGGTGAAAATAACACCCCGTTTGATGATTTCAAGCCCAAAAACGGTGTGAATAAAGACCAATGCGATGGCAAGCACAAATGCCGGCCAGAGAAGTTCTACTATTTGCATATTCTGTTTGCTATTTTGTTATAGAACTCTTGGAGTGTTTGTGAGCCCTCAGCACCCAAATCATGAGGGATAATGGCAACACGCGCGTCAGTTTTGTCTGCTATGAATTTTGCAGTTTTTCTCTCATGATAAACATCTTGCAAAATTGTTTTCACGCCATTCTCACGCATGGTTTGAATGAGTGTTATAGTGTGTTTTGAACTTGGAGCGATGCCCGGAAGCGGCTCGATATTTCCATAACTTTTGATGTTATAGCGTTTTAAGAAGTAGTTGAAAAGTTCATGGTACTGCACCACATTTTTTGTTTGACACATCTGCATATTTGCATCATATTTTGTGAGATACGCCTGCCACTCTTTTGTGAAGTCTGCCAAATTCTTTTCATACGCCGCTTCGTTCTCAGGGTCAATTTGTGCAAGTTTTTGCTCTATCGCTTTTGCCATGATGAGCACGACATGCGGATCAGTTGTGTAGTGAGGATTCCCCTGTGCATGGACATCGCCAAAGGCACGTGAAACTGATGTCGGCACATCTATCATCGGTACAAAGTGTGACATATCTACAAAGCCTTTTGCTCCGTTTCTTATTTTTGCATTGTTTGCATTTCTCAAAAGTGGCGGCAACCAGCCAAGCTCCAAGCCTCCGCCATTGATGATGAGCAGATCGGCACGGCGAAGTTTAGAAAGCAAAGAGGGTTTTGGAACAATAAAGTGCGGGTCATATTTAGCACTTCCAAGCACAACAACTTTCACATTGTCACCGCCTATTTTTTTCGCTACTGCTCCAAGTGTAGAGTAAGTTGCATCGACATTTACTCGCGCAAACGCAAGTGTTGTGAGTAAAACTGTAAGTAAAGCTATCTTTTTCATCTTTTTTTCCTAGTAATCATGTGCGCCGTGTGCGCCTGCTGCAATGTTGAGACTCAACATCACGCTGTTTATATCTT
>JALWON010000079.1 GCA_027083475.1 Sulfurimonas sp. | reverse complement strand
GCTGGATGTATCTTTTTCCCTCTTGGCATTTCACTCTTAAGAGCCTCTGCCAAGGATTTTGCAGAAGAAAAAGGTCGCATACTCACTATTTTTGCAGCAATTTTTTTATAGTTTCTCAGCTCGCCATACTCTAACAAAACATGTTCTAATGCCTCTTTTGAGTATCCATTCACAACATCTGCAGCATTGAGAGGAGCATCTTTATCCATACGCATATCTAAAGTATCACTCTCATATGAAAAACCGCGTTCTTTTTGATCAAGCTGCAAAGAAGAGACACCAATGTCAGCAAGTACACCTTTGATTTTATTTGGATCTACCTCTTGTAAAATCTCTTTGATAACGACAGAAAAACGTCCTTTTTTTATGTTCACTCTCTCTTGAAATTTTGCAAGTCTTTTTGTAGAAAAATCAATAGCAGTTTGGTCTTGATCAATTGCAATGATTTTTATGTTTGGATTTGCTTCTAAAAGTAAAGAAGAGTGTCCACCATATCCCATAGTACAGTCAATAATAATTCCATCTTCTATATCTTCAAAAGCATGCAACACTTCACGATACAATACAGGGATATGAGGTATATCTTGCACATCTCACCTTTTTTAAACGAATTATACAGCAATTTTGTAAAATTTAATTATCTTGTGGGTATCATAATGCAAATATATACTCCAAGGGAATCAAGAACATGACACCACAAGCACTACAGTTTAAAACAAGAACAGTTCCCCCTCATGGTAAAATTACAAAAGAAAATTTTAAAGATTTTGCAAATACCCATATATTGGTAGCAGAAGACAACCTCATTAACCAAAAAGTCATCAAAGGTTTACTTGCTGACACAGGGATAGAGCTCACAATGGCAGAAGATGGACAAATCGCTATTGAACTTTTAAAAAAGAAAAGTAACTACTCTTTAATTTTGATGGATGCACATATGCCAAGAGTTGATGGGTTTGAAGCCACAAGAAGAATTCGACAAAACTCCCAGTATAACCATATTCCTATCATTGCACTCAGTGGAGACATCGCCCCTGATGATGTCAAAAAAATGAAAGCAGCCGGCATGCAAGAACATCTTGCTAAACCACTCAAAATTTCATCACTCTATGATGTTTTATATGCCTATACCAAACAGACTGTACGAAATGAGCACGTCCCTCCTCATGAACTTAATGTACAAACAGGACTCAAAATTTGTGATAATGACAAACAGTTTTATAAAGAGATTCTCAATGACTTTAGAAAAATGTATGAGGGTTCCACTGACCAATTAGGAAATTATTTACAAAAGGGACAACTCAAAGAGGCAGATGCCCTCTTGCTTGATATTGTCGGTTTAACCGCCAATTTGGGAGCAGACTCTTTTCATGCAATTGCAAAAAACATTAAAGCAGCTATCAAAGACACAGAGGAGCATAGCTATCTCACTTTAGTTGAGCAGTACCAACTCCAACTTGATCATCTTTTAGAAGAGATAAAAAAATATGGACAACAATAAACTTATATGGCACTCATAGACCTCCAAAAAATCTCAAAACACTACTCTGCACAAAAAATTCTCACTGAAGTCAATTTTCATGTTGATGCAGGTGAGCGGATTGTCATCATTGGAAAAAATGGCAGTGGAAAATCAACACTCATGAAAATTGTCAATGGCACACTGAGTGCCGATAGTGGTCGTCGCATTACACAAAATGATTTAGAAATCAAAATGCTTGACCAAAGGCCACATTTCCAAGAGGGGCATACTGTTCGCCAAGCTGTCGAGGCAGGACTCAAAGAGTTAAACGCAGCAAAGAAACGTTACAATGAACTCTCCTTAGCCCTTGGAGAAGAGTTTGAAAACAAGAGACTCCTTGATGAGCATGAAAAACTTTCTCGATACATAGAACACCACAATGCATGGAACCTCGATGACAAAATAGAACGCATTATGCAACATTTCAATCTCAAAGATTATGAGCATAAACCCATTAGCCTCTTAAGCGGTGGGGAACAGCGTCGTGTCGCTCTTGCCTCTTTACTCCTGCAAAAGCCTGATGTTTTACTCCTTGATGAACCTACCAATCATCTTGATGTTTATATGGTTGCATTTTTGGAAGAACTCATTTTAAAAGAAAAATTTACTTTAGTTTTCATCTCGCATGATAGATACTTCATCGATAAAATTGCCACAAAAAGTATAGAAGTTGATGATTGCACACTCCATGAATATAGTGGTGGCTACAGTAATTACCTCACACAAAAAGCAGAGTTTATACGCACTCTGCAAAAACAGCATGAAAACCTCTTAGGTGTTCTCAAACGCGAAAATGAGTGGTTTGCGAGGGGTGTTCGTGCCCGTCTCAAACGCAACGAAGGGCGCAAAGAACGATTAATGCAACTTCGTGAAGAGGCAAAAACAAATCCCGCAAAAATTCGCAAAATGTCTGTAGAACTCCAACGCGAAGCAAAACATTTTAATCGTGACAAAAGTATTAACAAACAAAAGATGCTTTTTGAAGTAGAAAACCTCGGTTTAACCCTAGGGGATAAAGAACTGTTAAAAAACTTCACAACTCGCATACTTCAAAAAGATGTTATTGCTATTGTTGGTCCAAATGGCAGTGGAAAATCAACCCTTTTAAAAGCACTTTTAGGAAGAATCCCTCCAAGTTCTGGAGTCATTAAAAGAGGAGAGTTTAAAGTTGGCTATTTTGATCAACACCGAGAAATGCTTGATGATGAGAAGAACCTCATAGAGACATTTTGCCCCCATGGAGGTGATAGAGTCCAAGTTCGAGGAAGCGATTTACATGTGTATGGGTATCTCAAAAATTTCCTGTTTCCTCGAGAATTTTTAGAAAAAAAAGTTGGTGTGCTCAGTGGTGGAGAAAAAAACCGTGTCGCACTTGCCCTGCTTTTTACAAAAGATGTCAATATTTTAATTCTCGATGAACCTACCAACGACTTAGATATTCCAACCATCAATATTTTAGAAGAGCATTTAACAAACTTTTCAGGTGCGGTCATCATTGTCTCACATGATAGATACTTTGTTGATAAAATTGCAAAAAAACTTTTTATTTTCAAAGCCGATAAAACCATAGAAGAGTCGTACCAACAATATAGTGAATATTTAGAACTTGAGAGTGAATTACAAGAACTCCACACGCTACAAGAGCAATCACAAACAGTCTCTAAAGAGCCAAAAAGAGTCAAAGAAAAAACCATAAAACTCACCTTTAAAGAAAAAATGGCACTTGAAAACTTGCCAATTGAAATTGAAAAGTTAGAAGCAACTATAGAATTAAAGAATGAGTGCTTAGCAAATCCAAAATGTTATGAAGATGTAGGCATCTCTACCCTCGCAAAAGAGTTAGCTGATTTGGAAGAGGAGTATGAGTTAAAAGTTGAAGCACTTTTAACTATACAAGAAAAAGAAGAAGAGATTAACTCTTAATCTTTTTTTATTTTTGTGCTTCTTTTAAAGAGTCTGCAATTAAAAATGCGAGTTCTAAAGATTGGTCTGCGTTTAAACGCGGGTCACAGTGTGTATGGTAACGAGAACTCAAGTCCTCTTCAGTCACTGTAAAACTTCCACCAATACACTCTGTTACATTTTTACCCGTCATCTCTAAATGCACACCACCAGCATGTGTTCCTTCTGCTTTATGCACTTGAAAAAACTCTTTCATTTCTGTTAAAATATTATCGACTGGACGTGTTTTGTAGTTGTTCGACGATTTAATGGTATTGCCATGCATTGGGTCACATGACCAAACCACTTTCATCCCTTCTCTCTCAACTGCTTGAATTAAGGCAGGAAGTCCATCACCTACTTTTCCAGCTCCCATACGTACAATCACATTTAATCTTCCTGCTTCATTCTCAGGGTTGAGTGTTTGACAGAGTTTAATTAAATCTTCTGGATCCATAGAAGGACCAGCTTTGACACCAATAGGGTTTTTGACACCACGAAGATACTCTACATGTGCTCCATCGAGTTGGCGCGTTCTATCCCCTATCCAAAGCATATGTGCAGATGTATCATACCAATCACCACTGATAGAGTCTTTACGTGTAAAAGCCTCTTCATAAGGAAGTAAAAGTGCTTCATGTGAAGTATAAAAATCAGTTTCACGAAGTGTTCTGTATGTTTTAGAAGTTACCCCACACGCTTCCATAAACTGTAAAGATTTTCCAATCTCTTCTGCTAAGGCTTCATACTTTTTCGTTTGTTCGCCTTGATGTGCAAAATCTTGTGTCCATTGATGAACTTTATGTAAATCAGCCAGACCACCAGATGCAAATGCACGGAGTAAATTTTGTGTTGCCGAAGCTTGATTATAAGCTCTTATCATTCTTTGGGGATCTGGAACACGTGCCTCAGGAGTAAATTCAGAACCGTTAATAATATCTCCACGGTACGAATCAAGTGTCACATCGCCTAATGTTTCTGTGTTACTTGAACGCGGCTTTGCAAATTGACCTGCCATGCGTCCAACTTTGACAACAGGTAAACCTCCTGCATATGTCATTACAACTGCCATCTGCATCATTGCCTTAAAACTATCGCGAATGTTATCTGCATGAAATTCAGAAAAACTCTCTGCACAATCACCGCCTTGTAGTAAAAAAGCTTCTCCATTTGCAACATTTGCAAGTTGTGCTTTTAAAGAACGTGCTTCCCCTGCAAACACTAAAGGTGGGTAGTTTTTCAACTCCGCTAAAACATTATTTAATGCTGTTTGATCAGGATAAGTTGGTTGCTGTAAGATTGGTTTCTCTCTCCAACTTGATGGGCTCCAAGTACTCATATTATAGGCCTTCGTAAATTATTTTTTTGAATTTTATCTAAAAAAAGTTTCATTTATGCTTTTATGAGTATAATAACGAAATATATTGCCACGAGGTTTTAGTATGCAAAAAAAAGAACTCATATCATTAATAGACAAGATGTGTAAAGAGTTACTCCTTATTATTGATGAGCAAGAGCAAGAGGCGACAATGACACAAGTTGCCAACTATCTCAAAGAATCTGCAGAACTTATCACTACTGTAGAAGAAGAAAAAATGAGTTTGGCAGGGTATGCAGAGTCCCTTTTTCACAATGCTTATGAAGATATTGCAAAAAAGAGTTTAGCATCTTACAAACAAACCAACACAAATATAGAAAGACTCACCGAACTCCACGAAAACACATTAGAGCAGTGTTCAAAAAGTCATATCGATATCCCAAGTATCACAAATCGTTTCAATGAGATTCAAGAGCATATGACATCAGAAGTAATGAAAGCCAACAAGGTAATCTCACAACTCACAGCACAAGTCCACGAACTCGAACAAAAAACAAACATAGATGCTTTAACAAAAATCTTCAACAAACGGGCTTTAATGACCTACCTTGATACACTTTGTAACAATAAAAAGCATCCATTTAATTTCCATCTTTTAGTGATTGATATTGATGATTTTAAACTGATTAATGATGAGTATGGGCATGTTGCAGGAGATAAAGTACTTATATATATAGCAAATATTTTGAAAAAAACACTCAGAGATGGTGATAAAGTCTTTCGATTTGGCGGTGAAGAGTTTGTTGTAGCCTTAAATAGAATAGATGATGAGCATTGTCTCATCGCAACACAACGTCTTTTAAACCTTGTGAGAACAAACAAACTTCACTACAAAAATCACACCCTTCAAGCAACTATTAGCATTGGGGCAACCAAATTTATACAAGGAGATACTCCCGACACACTCCTCTCCCGAGCAGACAAAGCACTCTATATCGCAAAACGCAATGGGAAAGATCAGTTACATACGGAGACAGAGCATGGACTTTAATTATTTTGATTTAATCGCCGCTTCTATTATTTTACTGCTTGGTCTCAAAGGGATTATTAACGGGTTTTTTAAAGAACTTTTTGGTTTAATTGGTATTATTGGTGGTATTTTTGTCGCTTCACGTATGGGAAATCAAGTAGGAGAGTACCTCAGTAACCTTATCTTTAAGTTTGACAATGTTGCCGCAATCAATTTTACAGGTTTTCTTGCAACGCTCATTGCCATTTGGCTCCTTATGATTTTACTCGGTGCAGTTTTGAAAAAACTGAGTTCGCTCAGTGGTCTTGGGCTTATGGACAGGCTCTTTGGTTTTGTTTTTGGAGCAAGTAAGTTTTTTCTCATTGCTTCTGTTATTGCATTCTCAGTCCACAACATTAAAGCACTCCAAAGTACACTTGACACATCCCTGAAAACAAGTATGCTCTTTCCTGTTTTTGTCTCAACAGGAGCATATATCATGAAAATGGATCCAACACAACTCTCTCAAGGCATTGACAAGAGTATCCATACTGCCAATAAAAAAATCAAACAGAGTGTCGATCAAAACATTCAAAAAAATATCCAAGAGATAAAAGAAACAGTAAAAGACACCATGCAAGGAACACACTAAATGTCAAACCTTACAACCAATTTTGATGATAGAACCATTGCATACCAGCAACTTTTAGAAGATTTTAAAATGTTACTGAAAAAAAATGGTTTAAAGTTCACCATTCAAAGAGAAGTGATTCTCGAAATGCTTTACAACTCTGATGAGCATCTCACTCCTGAATCACTCCATCATCTTATTCAAGAAAAACATTCAAACCTCAAAACAGGAATTGCAACAGTTTATAGAACACTTGCTCTTTTAGAAGACTCCAACATGGTAACTTCTCTCTCTTTTGGTGCCCAAGGGAAGAAGTACGAATTAGGAGCCAAAGAGCATCATGACCATCTTATCTGCACAGAGTGCGGGACTATTACGGAATTTGTCGATGAGGACATTGAAAAACGCCAGCATGAGATTACACATGAACTTGGATTTAAAATGAATGAGCACTCCATGCAGATCTATGGTATCTGCAAAACTTGCCAGAACAAATAACTTTTAACAAGGAACACTATTGCCACTTACAAATAAATATATACAACAAAGAATTGAAAAAGTAGATTTTTTAAAAAAAGAAGGAGTCAATCCTTATGCAAACAACTCACAAAGAAACACAACTATAGAAAAGTATCTCAATGTCAATGCAGATATACAGCACTTAGAATCACAACGTGATGAAAACCGTTCTTACATTGTCAGCGGTCGTATTAAACTTTTACGCATTATGGGGAAAGCCTCTTTTGTAAAGATTGAAGATGAATCCGGAATGTTACAAATTTATGTTGCACGCGACCATCTTCCTGAAGGTTTTTATAATACCATCTTCAAAAAGAACATTGAAGTCGGTGATATTATTGAAGTTGGAGGCTACCCTTTTGTTACAGGAAAAGGCGAACTTTCCCTCCATGCCAACAGTCTCAAACTGCTCACAAAGTCTATCAATCCTCTCCCTGAAAAATTTCATGGTGTGACAGATAAAGAGATCCGGTACCGTAAACGCTATCTTGATTTAATTATGAATACAGAGGTAAGAAAAACATTTCAAACTCGTTCAAAAGTTATTTCATTAACACGCCGTTTCTTTGAAGATAAAGGCTTTTTAGAAGTAGAAACTCCAATGATGCACCCAATTGCTGGTGGAGCAAACGCAAAACC
>JALWON010000078.1 GCA_027083475.1 Sulfurimonas sp. | reverse complement strand
GCCCGCTTGCTTAATAGTCGCTGCGTTTGCAGCAATGATGGTCACTTTTTTATCTTTGTGTACTTTAAGCAGCTGTTCTGCATTTGCTACAACAAGCTCTTTGACACTATCGTTTTCAGGCAAAATATCAAGATCAAAACTCTCTCGTGGGAGTTGCGGGTTGTTTATGCCATACGCATCTTGGAGTACCCCATCAAGATTACGCACAAGCTTTGCATATTTACCCTCTAAAAAGTTCTCACTCAACGCATCAAGATGCCAAAAGCCCAAAGAGGCAATGTCTTTGTTGAGTGCATCAAATTCACTGCTCTCTATCTTCTCATTGAGTGCATTAAACGCAGCCTCATCGAGTGAATAGAAGGCACTTCGTACCTCCACCTCTTCAAGATCATCTCCCACTGTGCGCTGCGTTTCAAGTTCAAAGGCTTTTATCTGCTCTATCTCATTATCAAAAAGAGAAATGCGCAGAGGGTTTTTCGATGAGGGTACATAGATGTCAATGATATCTCCGCGAAAAGAGATCTCACCCTCAACCTGTACCATATCTACAAAGGTGTACCCCCAAAAGAGCATCTGTTCTTTAAAAGCACTCAAGTCTATCTCAGAGCCAAATTCCAAAGTAGTCGAGCCGAGTATCTCTTTTTTTGGCAGATGAAAAAGGAGTGACTTCAGTGGTGCAATGACAAGTGGTTTTTTCTTCGTATTATGGTAGCTTCGCAGCGCAAAGAAGAGTTCATGCAACTCCTCTTTGTATGAACGCAGATCATCACCGTATGAGGGGCGAAAATCGGGGAAAACTACAACAGCTTGGCTGAAATATTTCGCAACCGTTTCCAGCTCATGGGCCTCTTTTGCATCTTCACAAACGAGTACATCAAGGGTGTCCTCTTTTGTTTTGTTTTTAAAATAATTGTATAAAATTGCTTGTGACATAAAACTTCTTTATTTTTTTACTATTTGAATGTGACTCATCGCTTCTATGACAGACTGCCATGGCACTTTCTTCTCTTTTTCAAAAATTTGATTGTAATTTTTTTGTGTCCATTTAATGAACCAAAACGGATTGAGCGGACGCTGTATAAAACGCACCTCATAGTGCAAGTGCGGTCCCTTGCTCATGCCAGAATTTCCTGTATATCCAATAAGTTCACCCTTTTTCACAAACTGACCTGACTTGACGACTATCTTATTTAAGTGTCCAAAATAGGTCTTAAATCCATACAGATGCACTAAAATGATGAGCTTTCCAAAACCACTGCGTTTATGGTACGCCGCCCACTCCACGATACCATCTGCTGTGGCATAGACGGGGGTATTGCGTTTAGCTCTCATATCACTTCCCTTGTGCAGTTCACGTTTTCCTGTGATAGGATGGGTTCTGTAGCCAAATTTACTTGTAATGCCATGGTACTCCACAGGAGAACCGCTTGGAATGAGCTCAAGTAGCGTCGCTCTTTGTGCAGAGGTTAGCTTGGTGATATTGACACGTTCTTTGAGGTTTGCACTTTCAATGGGTTTAAGTCCCATAAACTTCTCAATTTCGCTGAGTGAATCTGAAAGTTCTGCAAGTTGTTCTTGTTTTGTCTGCATCTCTTCTTGAAGCAGTCTGTCCTGCCAACGCAGCTTTTCATATGCTGCTTTGAGTGCCACACGTTTTTTATCTATTTTATCTACACTGTAATCAAGATATAAGATTGTCCCCACAGCTAAAATCCCAATAGATATGAGTAGTGCCAAAAGGTAGAAAAAGAACTTTTTAAGTAATTTGTGCACATTAAATTTCTTGACACCATTTTCATCATGAATGGTAATCGTAAAGTGTTTATCCATGATAATACTCCCGTAAAAAGGTC
>JALWON010000077.1 GCA_027083475.1 Sulfurimonas sp. | reverse complement strand
GAAATAATATATTCTTAAATAAATTCATCCCTATATAAATGGAAGAAGACGAAGACCATAAAACTAAAAAAAACGGATTGAATAATAACGAAAGCTTGCCAAATATTAATAAAGGGAAAAATACATCGGATCATTTCCAACTTGAAGATTTCAATAGTAAAGAAAGTGATAATGAGGGTAGAGACGAAGTAAAAATGGCTTCTCCATTAACTGTAGATCCAGTAGTGAAGTTTCATGCCAAAAAGTTATCGAATACTAGTGATAAAATGCAGCAAATGGAGGAAATAAATAGCCATAAAAATGGGACAGTCACTGGCTCTGACCACAAACCCTTTCAAAAATCTACGCCTGATAAAACACATACCAAAACCTTTGATGCTCCCCTTGATAATTCTAGAGTTGGTGTGAAGGATGAAAAACAAGATAATAAAAAATCTGAAAATTCTGAAGCAGCCAACGAAATTTTGTTCAAGGATAGGAAAAAGTGTCCAAAATGCCCACCAAAGATAATACATATTATAAATAAGACCCTGGAAAATAAATATTATATTATATTCATGACAATAGTCACTCTCTATGCTTTGTTTGCAGACGATTTTAGAATACTTTTCAGCCCAAAATAATGAAGACCCAATATTTTGGATTCTTACAATTGTGGCAATGTTCCTTTTTGCCCTTGAACTTGTTCTCGCTTCCTTTGCACAGAAGGATTATTTCCTTGGATTCTACTTTTGGCTGGATTTAGTCGCAACAATCTCATTATTGACAGATATTGGTTGGATTTATAATGAACTGACTGGTGGAGGCGATATTAATGCTAATAATGCTTCTCAAGCTTCAAGTTTAGCTAGGGCAGGGAGGGGAGCAAGAGTTGGTACAAGAGCTGGAAGAATTGTAAGACTTGTGAGGCTTATTCGAATAGTAAAACTTTATAAACATGCACATAAGGCCTTTGAAAATGCTCCAGTTCCTGATAGTGAAGATATTACAGCTGAAGAATTGGCACAAATACAAGCTAAAAATACAGATGAAAAGGATGCGGAAAAGGAAAGTCATGTTGGCCAACAACTTTCCGACCTAACAACCAGAAGAGTGATCACAATTGTACTGATAATGATGTTCAGTGTTCCAATTCTTTCACTTGATACATATATTGATGAGCCAAATAGTTTTGAATGGGGACTGCAGCTCATCTCTATTTATCCCAATGATTCTCTTGGCTTTAATAATACTTTTTGGTCGTTTATCAATGATTCTAAAGGAACAAGGAATCCGATTGTGTCTTTGAATGCGAATGGAGTAACATATGATAGCACTGATGTTTCTTTGGATGACCTTCGGACAACTGAGGTTCTTGTAGCAACCTTTGGTTCTGATAAATATGTGTCTGTTCATGATAATAGAAAATAACATCAAATGGGGAGCAGCTTTAAGTATTGGAAGGACTATTTTCATTTGTCTTGTGCTTACAATTGCAGCAATGCTTTTCTCAAGTACTACAAATAATCTTGTCATCAACCCAATCGAATCAATGATCAGAAAAGTTAAGAAAATTGCAAAGAATCCTCTTGAAGCAGCTCAGGAGGAGGAAAATCAAGCTTTGGCAAAGGAAAGAATAATTAAAGAGGAAAACAAGAAAAACAAAAATTCAAAGAAGAAAAATAAAGAAGCCCCTTATGAAACTGTAATTTTAGAGAATACGATTGTGAAAATTGGTGCACTACTGGCCATTGGTTTTGGTGAAGCAGGGTCTGAAATAATTGCAAAGAACATGGAAAAATCTGGTGAAGTTGACCCAATGCTTCCAGGGAAAAAGTGAGTAGCTTTCTTTGGATTTTGTGATATAAGACAGTTTACTGAC
>JALWON010000076.1 GCA_027083475.1 Sulfurimonas sp. | reverse complement strand
TTGCAAGTGTTGGCATCTCTTTAGCAGGAAATGCAGATGCACCTGAGTGGAAAGTCCATCTTCCGATGGAAAATTTAGACGAAGTTATCAAAGCACTTCAAGCACTTCAATAATTTCTCTTCATGAAGAATTAAAGTGTTGATACAAACTCTTTAATTCTTTGTATTCCTGTTCTAATTGTTTCAATATCTGTTGCGAAACTAAATCTAAAATACCCCTCACTCCCAAAACCGACACCAGGTACTACAGCAACTTCTTTTTGTGCGAGTAAGTCTTGTGCAAATTTGAGTGAATCAGAACTCACCTCTTTAATATTTACAAAAAGATAAAAGGCACCATCTGGTTTTAAAACACTCAGACCATCAATGTCATTAAAAAGTTTTACAGCTTCATCACGCCGTTTTATAAACTCTTGGCGCATCATCTCTATAGCCTCATCGGCACTTCCATCAAGACCTGCAATGGCTGCATGCTGGGTGATAGAGTTTATATTTGAGGTACTTTGCGATTGGAGTTTTTTTGTTGCTTTGATTAAGTTACTATCATAGGCTGCCATATATCCAAAACGCCATCCTGTCATTGCAACAGATTTACTTAAACCATTAATTGTAACAGTGCGTCGAAACATATCTTCACTGACACTCGCCGCAGATGTGAATTTTCCACTATAAATGAGTTTTTCATACATTTCATCACTTGCAACAATAATATCAGTGCCCTCTAAAACTTTTCCAAGTGCAGTAAGTTCAGCTTTTGAGTAGACTGAACCAGTTGGGTTTGAAGGTGTTGTAAGAATAAGCATTTTTGTTTTTGATGTCATCGCATTTTTTAGTTGTTCGGGGGTGATTTTAAAAGAAGAGGTATCATCTGTATGAATTTCAACTACTTTTCCACCGCAATATTTGACAAGTTCAGGGTATGTGACCCAATAAGGTGCAGGAATAATCACTTCATCGCCTGCTTCTATCGTTGCAGAAAAAAGATTAAAGAGTGAGTGTTTCGCACCATTGTTTACTATAATTTGATCGGGAGTATATGTAAGACCATTATCTCTCTCCAACTTTGTAGCAATAGCTTGTTTGAGTGGCATTATGCCATCAACAGCTGTATATTTTGTAAAACCATTATTGATGGCATCAATCGCCGCATCTTTAATCACTTGCGGTGTATCAAAATCAGGTTCACCTGCAGAAAAGCTTAAAACATCTTTTCCTTCGGCTCTGAGTTCTTGAGCAAGTGTTGTAATGGCGATAGTAATAGATTCAGATAGTGTATTAATGCGTTTTGTAAGCATACAATCCCTTTAGGTGAAATAATGGGATAATTATACTTAATTAATAATATAGATTGGTTTAATTTTTCATCGCTGTAATAAAAGCTTCATAAATATGTTCAAGCTCTAAGTCTTCTTCTAAGACTTCTTTATTGTCTGTCATTAAAATATGTTCTAAAACAGCAACACGTTTTAAAAGGTACTCAAACATTTCTTTGTTAATATCTGGAAGCATATTGTGCATAAATGGGTCTGTGCAACGCCCTTTTTCTATCACATGTGCTGGAATTCCAATAGCAGTTGAACAATCAGGAACTTCTTTGACTACAACAGAATTAGCACCAATTTTCGCATTTTCACCTATGACAATATTGCCAAGAATTTTTGCTCCAGCACCAAGAACAGCCCCTCTTTTAACAGTTGGATGGCGTTTCCCAGGACTCAAAGAGACACCACCAAGTGTAACACCCTGATAAATAAGGACATCATCTTCAAGAATAGCCGTTTCACCAATGACAACCCCTGTACCATGATCTATAAAAACACGCTGTCCAATAACAGCTGCAGGGTGAATGTCAATGTGTGTGAGAATCTGAGTAAACCCCATAATCAAACGCGCGATTCTTTTGAAGTTTGCTTTGTAGAGTCTATGGGCGAGACGGTACCAAGCAATTGCCCAAACACCAGGGTAGTTAAATAAAAAATCTATTTTAGAGTTAAGGGCAGGGTCGTTTCTGTAGGCATTTGCAAAATCTTCTCGTATATCACTGTAGAGTCCCAAGGTGTTTTTCCTGTTAGTTTGTAGTTCTTAGATAGCCATTTTGTTGCAAAAAGGTTTCTAGTTGTGCAAGTTTAGCACTTTTTTCTTTTTCTGTACTAAAACTACTGTTTTTAAGGTCTTCTTTAAGTTTTTTTAATATTTCTTCTTTGTTGTAACCAAGAGTGTTTAAAATATCTAAAATGGTTTTTGATTCGATGTTTTTACTTATATGGTACGCTGTATCTGTAATGGTAATTGTGTATTCATTTGGATGTGTAAAAAGATTATGATTCATGCCTAATGTTTCTTGATAGGCACCTACATTAAAAAAAGCTAAAAAATAATCTTCTTCATCTATATTGACATCATGTAAATAGAGTGGTTTGTCAGGATTAAATCGAATTTCCCCATCACTGTCACAGGTAATATCCCATAAAGAGGCTGCACGCAGAGGTGGTGTGTTGAGATGGTGAATAGGCATTACAGGAAAATGTTGTCCCAGCCCCCAGTAATCGGGAAGACTTTGAAATATAGAAGCATTAATAAGGTAGCGTTCTTGGAGTTCGCTTTGGAGTTGTTCAAGTTCATTAGTTGGATTTGCGGACTTGAGATAGAGTGCTTTTTTGATGATGTTATGCACTAAAATTTCTGCGTTTGATCGGTCTTGTAAATCAATATACCCTAAATCAAAAAGAGTAAAAAGAGACTCCATATGATCGAGTGCATCATGCAGGTACTCGATGCAGTTTGCATTGTTTAAAAGGCGGTTGAGCTCAATGAGTTCTGTAATGAGTGGTGGATTTTTCTCTTTAAAGTCTAAAAGTTCTTCTTGGTAATCTTGTGAAAAAAGTTCTAAAACAGGTGCAATTAACACAGTATGTGAAGCAACAATAAAACGCCCTGATTCTGTAAAAATATCGGGGTGTTGGACATCTTTGGCATCCATAATTTCACCGAGTAAAAAAACAACAGAGCTTGAAAACTCATCAATAGAGTAGTTTCGTGAACATGAAGCTTGGTGTTGGTCATACTCAACTGCAAGTCCGCCCCCAATGTTGATACTTGCAAGAGCAACTGCCCCAAGTTTTTTCAGTTCTGCATAAATATTTCCAGCCTCACGCAGCGCCTTTTTTAAGGGAGCTATATCTGCCATCTGTGAGCCAATATGAAAATGAATCATTGTGAATTTTTCTATGAGTTGTGCACTCTTGAGGAGTTTGATGGCTTCTATGATTTCAGTAGAAGTGAGTCCAAATTTTGCATCCATTCCACCACTTTTTGCCCAAATACCACTTCCTGAACTGTGCAAACGCACACGAATGCCAATATTTGGCACCTTTAAGTTTGATTCTGATGCAACGGTTATAATTGTTTCAAGTTCATTTAATCCCTCAATCGTAACAGTGATGTTATGTCCACTTTGTGCGGCTATAAATGCCAGGGTAAGCATTTCTTTATCTTTAAACCCATTTACAGTAATATGTGCACCTTTGGGTGTTTTGCTCATGGCTAAAATAAGTTCTGCTTTGCTTCCTGCTTCTAATCCATACTTATATTTCTCTCCACGCTCTACAATAGCTTCAACAACGGAAGGAAATTGATTGACTTTGAGTGGAAAAACAGCATGAAAATTTCCTTTGTATTTGTTCTCTTTTATTGCTTTGGTGAAGTAGGAGTAAAGGGTGTTTATCTGTTTTTCAATTAAGTGTGGAAAACGCAGCAAAAGAGGCCCTTTTACCTTGTTTGCACGAATATCATTTGTAATCTCCAGCAGAGAGGGCATGCATTTAAAATTGAGTTTTATTTCGCCATTTTCAATAAGAAAATTTTTATTGGACCAAATATCAAGACCAAAATTTTGCAATTAGAGTGTCCTAAAGATGGAGTTTTTGTCTAAAGTAGACATCAACATCAAAATAAATTTCACCATTGCGATTTTTAAAAGTAAGTCTTTCTCTATTGAGCTCTTTGATACTTTTTAAACCCATAATAGCAAGTACAACCTTCATGCTTTTTATGAGATTTTTATGATAATTTCCTATCTCTTTAGCTTCTTTAATGACAAGATATGAAGCACGTCTTTTTTCATCTTGTGTTGCGAGTCCAACAGGACAAACATGCGATCCAAAACCAGAACACATTCTCGCACGGATACATCCACCACTCATCATAAAACCACGGGCAATTCCTACTGCATCAGCTCCCATAGCAAGAGTAATAATCACATCATCAGGTGTTAAAATTTTTCCACTTGCGATGATTTTTACATCTTTACGGACATCGTATTGTTTAAGCATGGTATCAAGTACATAGAGTGCATTTGGTGTAGTAAGCCCAACAGATTCCATCAGTTCAAGCGGTGCTGTAGCACTTCCTCCTTCACCACTATCTACTGTAATAAAATCAGGTAAGCTTTTCCCCTGTTTTTTTCTCTCTTGTAAAAGAGCCGCCATACCCGCAACTTCATTCGCATCAGAGATGACGATTTTAAATCCAACAGGTTTTTTTGAAAGTTTTTGTAATCTTTCAACAAAGTCTAAAAGTTCTTCTGTGCTGTTCGCAAAAGGAAAACGGTTTGGAGAGAAAACATCTTTTCCTTCAGGGACACCTCTATAGTAAGCAATATCAGCTGTTACTTTTGCACCTGCGAGTTTGCCCCCTGTTTGTTTCGCTCCTTGTGCAATTTTAATCTCTGTCATTTTACAAAAAGACATCACTTTTTGATATTTTTCTTCGTCAAAGTTTCCATCTTCATCACGAACACCATAGAGCCCTGAACTCATTTGAAAAATGATGTTTGGCAAACTCTCTGGTACATTTTTTGGAAAATCTGCTAAAGGAGCTTTCCAATTGACACGGAAAAGGACATGGGATTTTGTATCGTATATATAAGTATTTTGTGTTTTTTTATTGAGCAAAATATTACGATACCATTTGAGGGAAACTTTACGGTTAAAGAAAAAATCACCCACTTTAAAGACAAACTCTGCAAAAGGTGTGGTTTGCACAATTTCAAGGTATTTATCTTCTTGAAGATTTGGTTTGAGAGTGAAGAGGTGATTGGAGGTCAGCGAACCCTCTCCTGTGTTAATCGTGAGTCCTGAGTTTTTTCCAGCAAGGGAAAATGCACGCACAGCTTCTGGACTTAATGCCCCATCACTCATGGCGGAGCGTATAATAGGGGTTTGGGAGAGAAAAGGCTGTTCTCTATTTTCTCCAAAAATAACACTCGTATCTTCATCAATCTCATCTTGATTGAGGACATTAGAGACATGCTTTAAAATAAAACGCGAACCGGCAAAGGGTTGATTCACGGAAAAAGATTGGTAGTTTGGTTTATCTTTTGCTGCAGTGTAGACCCAATCGACCTTATCTTTGGACTCATAAAAGGTCTCTTCAGCAAAGTATTGGCGTAAGGGCTCTCGGAGTGCTTCAAACACATACCGCATGCGACCAATAACAGGATAGTTAATTAACAAAGCATGTTGTCTTTGCACATACCTATCATACACATAAAGTGCTACAAGGGCGACAACTGCTGCTAAAAGAAAAAACTCTATAAAGTAGATAAAAAAATCCCACATTGCTTGAAGTGTTTGCATCTAAAACTCCTTAAGTGATATTACCTTTTCTGATTTAGCTTCTAAATCTTTTACCCATATAGTACCATCTTTTAGCTCATTTGAACCAATAACGCAGCAAAATTTTGCATTTACTTTATCAGCACCTTTTAAATGGTTCTTTAAATTTTTCGTTTTAAATTCACAAGTAGCTTTGGCACTTTTTCGTTTTTGATGTGTTATGCTTACGACTAAATCAAGTGCTTCTTCATCCATTGCTCCGATGTAATACCCCTCTCTTGATGCTTGGGGCATGACAATAAGCTCCATCAGTCGCTCTATTCCCATAGCAAAACCTACAGCAGGAGTTGGACGTCCATCTAAAAATTCAACAAGTCTGTCGTAGCGTCCACCACCGGCAATAGCACTCTGACTCCCGATCTTATCACTTACAAATTCAAAAGCAGTTTTAGAGTAGTAGTCAAGTCCTCGTACGAGATTGGTGTCTATCTCAAAAGCAATGTTATTGTCTGTAAGGATTTTTTTGAGTTTTGTAAAATCACTTTCACACTCTTGACATAAAGCATTGATGAGTTTGGGAGCTTCTGTGTAGAGCGATTGGCATTTTTCATTTTTACAATCAAGCACACGAATAGGGTTTGTTGCTTTACGGCGTTGACAATCTGGGCAAATTTCTTCTTCAACACTCTCTATAAAAGAGACTAAAGAGTCTCTATAATGTGGCATACAGTTTTGATCACCTAAAGAGTTGAGTTGAAGTTTGTACCCAATGCCACAAGCACTTAAGATGTCAGCAACCATCATAATCATGGTAGCATCTTCATAAACACTTCCCACACCAAAGCTCTCTACCCCAAACTGATGAAACTCTCGAAGACGTCCTTTTTGTGGGCGTTCATAGCGAAACATAGGACCATGATAAAAGAAACGGTGAATGCCACCTGCTTTATCGAGCTTTTTTTGTATAAACGCACGCACGACCCCTGCTGTTCCCTCAGGACGCAAGCAGACATCATTGTCACCTTTGTCTATAAACTGGTACATCTCTTTACCAACAATATCACTCGATTCTCCAACACTGCGTTTAAAAAGAGCTGTCTCTTCTAAAAGAGGTGTTTCCACAAAATGAAAACCATACTTTTGTGCAATTGTTGTTGCAAGATTTATAAAGTAAGTAAACCTTTCATAATCTTCACTTAAAATATCATTCATACCACGGAGTGACTTAACCATATGTGTCCTTCTTGTTTAGTATTGTAAGGATACCATTTTCTCTATTAACGCGGTATAAAGTACATGACTGTCTCAAAAATTCCTTCCATATAATGTCGAAGATAAACATCATAATCACTCTCTATAGCTAAAACTTTTTGTGGTATTTTGTACCAATCTTCTGCCTTGTGGTAGATGCAAATCGCTAAAATGGGTTTATATGTTTGTATTGTGTTTTTAGCTCCCTCTATAGCATCTTGTTCTGCCCCTTCTATGTCTAATTTTATATAATCTACTTTTTCATGCACGAGATTGTCTATCGTCTCTACTGCGACACTTTGTGTTCCTTTGGTATAAAGCGAGGAGAATGACTTCTCTTCATTGAAGCAGAGTGTCTCTTTTTTGTTGGCAATACCATAGGGTAAAAAATCGATATTGTGAAGATGCCCGAGTTCTCGTTTTGCGATGCGGATATTTTCTTCTATTGGTTCTACAAGCCATATTTTTTTAAAATCAGGAAAGTTTTTGATGACCTCACTTGCAGTATCGCCCACATAGCCACCACCATCAAAAAAAGCAATATTTTTTATAGGAGGAATGAACTCTTTATCGAAGTATTGTCCTGTATGGTCGTTTGTAAAGCCTTGCATAAAATTATAATCATAAGAGATTTTAAAATTGATAATTTTTTGAAATATTTCTCGTGATTTCGCATCTTTGAGCAGATGAAAAGTCTCTTCATAGTGAGGAGAATTGTTCTGAAAATCATCTGCAAAGTCTTCCATAAAAGGGGAGGGGAGCAGTGCGAGGGAAGAGTACTTTAAC
>JALWON010000075.1 GCA_027083475.1 Sulfurimonas sp. | reverse complement strand
CCATCTGCAATTTGTCCATCTAAAACAGCCTCAAAATCTATGCCTATTTTTGCTATTTTTTCAAAATGTGCTGCTCTTACTTCAGATGGTATTGGCAATTTTTTTTCTTTTTTTCCATTTTTATCAAAAGCGAAAATTGTCTCAACAGGAGCGGTATTGACACTATTGTATGCCAAAAGATTTTCTATATAGTAGTGTGGCTCTAAATCATCGCCTTTGACACCCGTACTTGCAAAGAGTGTGCGACATCCTGCAACTTCCATTGCTTCTACAGCTTCATAAATCTCAGCACTGTTATAGATTCCTGTGAGTGCAATTTGTATACCATTTTCTGCAAGTTTTGCATCAAGGGCTCTATCTACTCGACTCACAAAAACACTAATAACAGTATCAACCACTTTTTGCCCCTCTTGCATCCCCTCTTTAAAAGCTTGTGCACATGCAAGTGCCTGCTCTTTTTTAAAGATTAATGTCGCATTGACGGGGATACCAAGTGCTGTTAGGGCTTTCATAGCACTATACCCTGCGTTTGTCGCAGGTACTTTTATCATGATATTTGGACGATTCATACTCTCAAACAAACGACGACCCTCTGCTATGGTTGCGTTTGCATCATCACACAAAGAGGGATCGACTTCTATGCTCACATAGCCATCATCTTTTTTATCAAAAAGTGGTCGTAAAATATCTGCTGCTTTTGTTATATCGTGCATCGCTAAAGCTTCATACTTCTCCTTTGCACTCAAATCACTCAAGCCACTGAGTTGCTCTTTATAAGCAGGGGAGTTTAAAATAGCATTTTTAAAAATAGCAGGGTTAGAAGTAGCCCCATTGACAAGTCCTGCTTCTATTAACTTTTTAAATTCATTATCAAGGTAATCTCGCTCTATAAAATCCGCCCACAATGAAAACTTTAACTCTTCTATATACATCAACACACCCTTAAAATAATTTTTGCTCATTATAACCATACCTTTCTACACAAATGCTAAAAGAGGAGAAAAAAGTGATTTATAAAAAAGCACATTGGCTACAATTTTTTTTCAAATCGCAAAAGTGCTTCTTCTTTTGCTTTATAATCGCTCATATATTTTTTTATTAAATTCCAAAAGTTTTTAGAGTGATTTTTGTGAGCTATATGAGCAAGTTCATGAACAACAACATACTCAATCAAAGAAGAGGATAATTTTATAACTTCAGAATTAAAAGTGATCCGATTGCGTTCTGAACAGCTTCCCCAGTTCGTTTTTGATTTTCTAAAACCTACATATTCAGGGTAGAGTTTCATAATATCACTATATTTTCGGACAAGTTTAGTAATCTTTTCTTCTGCTTTTTCTCTGTAAAATCTATCGATAGCTTCAGTTAATTCTATTTGACTCACCTCTAAAGGTGTATAAATTTTAAATTTAGAGTGAATGAAGTTCACCTCAATATTTTGGCGATTCTCTTCTATGAGTTGTACATAGTAACTTTTCCCCATGTAAAAAAGTCGTGAACCAGTAAGTATTTCACCATAATCTATTTCGCTACCAAGCTCTTCAAGCTTTTGTATGATCCATTTTGCTTTTGATTGTACGAGAGATTGTATTTCATTCTCAGAGATATGTTCAGGAGCTTGTACCAGTACACCATTATCTCTTTCAACCGTAATATAGGTGTTACGAGCCTTTTGGCTTCTTTGCACTTCAAATTCTATAGTTTGTGTGCCATACTCTATTTTCATTGATTCTCTAAAATATCTAATATCGTTACAGGAAGAGTTTTTAATTGCTCTTTGTCTATGCTGGCAGTTCTCAAAAGAGATTTTATGTTTTTACGGATCTCTTTTTTAATATCGTCAAACTCCCTCCAGTCCTCTTTTGTAAGATAGA
>JALWON010000074.1 GCA_027083475.1 Sulfurimonas sp. | reverse complement strand
AGCTCATAGATGACACCATAATTTTAGGGAATCTTTCACTCAAACAACTCGTTTATGACTTTGGAAAAACAGCAGCAAATAGGGACTCTTCTCATTATGCTATGCAAAGTGATTTCTATAAAAATATGCAAAAAATATCAGATAAAAAACGAGAAGTAAAGCTTGCCTACTATAGTGTCTTACAAGCAAAAGCACTCATAGCCGTACAAAACGAGAACCGTACACTCAACGAAGCACAACTTAACCGTTCTCAGAAGTATTTTACAGCGGGGATTCGGACAAAAATAGACATCTCAGATGCAAGAGTCGCACTCATTAAGTCCAAAATCGACCTCAAAAATGCACAATACAATCTCAAACTCGCTTATGCAAAACTCGAAAGAGTTGTAGGTTTTACAAATGTCAAGGAAGATTATGATGTTTATACGCCAAGTATAGAGTTTTCTACGCTCTTTCAAACACTTCCCGCATATAGTATGAGCCTTGAGCAGTCAGTCGCGTATGCCTATGCAAATAAACCACAACTTTTGCAGTATAAAGTCGATACAAAAAGTGCACTCTCTCGTATAAATATTCATGCTTCAGAGTACTACCCTCAGTTTTATTTTGGGGCTGATTATACCAAACAGTCACTCAAACGATTTCAATCACTTCTCCCAAAAGAGCAATGGCAAGTGGCTTTGAACCTAGACTGGAATCTCTACCAAGGGGGTGCCAGCAGTGCAAAAACACAAGAGAGCCGACTCCAAGCAGCCCAAGCAGCATACCAACTCCAAGATGTCAAACTCGCAATCAAAAACAGCATTACCAATGCCTATATAAACCTTTACAGAAAAAAAGACACACTTGAACTCTCCCAAAGTCTCATGGAAGCATCTGCACTGAAATTTGAGCAAGCAAGTAAATGCTACATCAATGGACTCTCTGATTATATAGAACTCCAAGAGGCTCGACAAGGCTACATCAATGCAAAAGCTGCCCTTGTGATTGATTATTATAACTACTACATTGCTATTGCAAATTTAGATCATGCCATAGGAAAATAATTTGCACACAAACTACACACTAGCATGTTACAATTCTCCTAAGATAAAAAATTGAGGAGTTTGTGATGTGTATCAAAGATGTTTATAAAGAATTTTCACGTTTTAGTGAATATGGGAAATCATTGAGTTTGTTGTTTGTGCGTTTTATTGTTGCCTATACTTTTTATGGTCCAGCGATGATGAAATGGGCAGATATTGACTCTGTGGCGATGTGGTTTGGAAGTATGGGCATTCCTTTTCCAACACTCAATGCTTATATGGCTGCAAGTACAGAGATTACAGGTGTTGTTTTGCTCACCCTTGGTTTGTTTACACGTGCTATCTCTATACCACTTACCATCATTATGTTTGTCGCTATCGCTACTGTGCATGGTGCCAATGGCTTTAATGCAATTGTAGATGGCAGTGAGCTTGTAGATCCGTGGATAAATGGGCATCAATTTATAGGAACGATTGTCACCTTGCAAAATGGTTTTGAGATGCCACTCTACTATATACTCTTCTTGTTTGTACTTCTCACCCATGGGGCAGGAAAGTTTTCACTTGATAGATTGATTTTTGGGGAAAGAAATTAAAAACGATGGAAGCCTTTAGCAAATTTACACAAAGTATAGGAACCTATGACTTTCCTATACTCATGTTTTTACTCAAAGCATTTGTAGTACTATTTGCATTCATTGCATTTGTTTTACTCCTCTACGATAAATTTATTCAAAGAGAAAACCAACTCCTCATTAACTACCCACTCATAGGACGTATGCGCTACCTTTTTTATGCTCTGCGTGACCCAATGCGACAGTACTTTGGTGATGAAAAATTTTATGAGTCTTTCGATAAAGTAAAATGGGTGCTCAACTCCGCACAAAGAAAATCTCCCTATGCCTCATTCTCTCCAGAACAACCCCAAAAAAGTGCGAGACTCAGTATAAAAAATGCAAACTGTGTTTTAAATACCCAAGATGTCAGCGAAGATTTCAGTGTCACTTTTGGTACAGATGTGCAGTACCCTTTCACAACACATTCTGTTTTTGGAAGGAGTGCCATGAGTGATGGGGCTATCTCTCCTGAGGGGACTCGTTCCTTTGCTAAGGGAGCGTATTTAGGCAATTTTCCTATCAATACAGGAGAGGGAAGTCTTACTTCAAACTTTCTCTACACACATGCATATAAAAAAGAGAATGCAAAATATCTTGATACCTACGAAGGCACTTTTTTTGCAAAAAATGTTTATAAATTTTTTAAATTTATTTTACATGAAAAAGCAGCAGAAAACATCTATAGGCATATGGTTATCGATGCAAAAGATAGCGATAGTTATCTTTTCGACAAGAAAACACTTGTCTGTTTTCGCATTAATTGGGATGCTCCTTTAGAGGATTTCCCCTCAGAAGTTCCGCAAGATTTACCAGACATTATTTTTCAAATGGGAAGTGGCTTATATGGTGTGCGGCATCATGATGGCACTTTTGATGAAGAACGCTACAAAAAAACAATGAAATTTGCAAAAATGACAGAGATTAAAATGGCACAAGGAGCGAAACAGACAGGTGGAAAACTCCTTGGAAGTAAAGTGAGTGAGGCCATTGCTTACTACCGCGGAGTAGAAGCCCATAAAGACCTCTTTTCACCAAATCAGTTTCCATTTGCACATACCTTAGAAGAGTTGTTTGATTTTATAGGAAGACTCAAAAAACTCTCTCAAAAGCCAGTAGGTGTGAAAATTGTCATCTCTTCTCAAGAGGGTTTTGATGAGTATGCAAAACTTATCAAAGAACGCATTGCAGCAGGGAGTCGTGCCTACCCTGATTTTATTACTATTGATGGTGGGGATGGTGGAAGTGGAGCAGCCCCTTTGGAAATGATGATGACAGTAGGCATGGTCATAGCAAAAGCCCTCTATATCGCCGATACCACACTCACAAACGCAGGAGTTCGCGACAAGGTAAAACTCATCGCAAGTGAAAAAGTCCTCACTCCTGACGATGCCATTGTCCTTTTTGGCATTGGAGCAGATTATATTGCTATTGCCCGTGCTTTTATGATGAGTGCTGGATGTATTCGTGCGCGTGAGTGTTCAGGGGCTAATGGGCGGGCTTGTCCTGTTGGACTTGCCACACAAGACAAAAAGAAACGAGCTTCCTTTTTAGTAGAAAAAAAAGCACAAAATATTGCTTCGTATCATGCACAACTCCTTTACGGTATTCGTAACCTGCTTGCCATTATGGGGCTCAATCACATGAACAAACTCTCCAAAAAGAACCTTATTTTTAAAGATCATAAAGGAAAAACATATATGAATGTGGACCATTATTTTCAAGCGTCTGTTATCAATTAAATTATGCTATACTCTTAACATGAAACTCATTTTTACCCTACTCTTTTTTTCCAAACTCCTTTTTGCACACAATGTTACACTTGAAATCTTAGGTTCTGGTGGTCCTGAGATTGATGGGCGAGCAAGTACCTCTTACCTTTTATGGGTAGACAACAAAGCAAAACTCATCGTCGATATGGGGAGTGGTGCTATGCTGCGTTTTGAGCAAGAAAATGCACAACTTGAGACACTTGAAGCGGTTGTGCTAACCCATCTGCATATTGACCATAGTGTTGATTTACCTGCATTTATCAAGGCGGGCTACTTTAGCAAACGCAGAGAAAGCCTTGATATTATTGCCCCTTTTGGCAATGAGGCATTTCCCTCCATAAAAGAGTTTTTACACGGTCTCTTTGGAGTGCATGGTGTTTATAGGTACATGAGCGATGTTTTATCTCCAAATAGTGATTCATTTGAGATTATCCCTATTGCAATAAATGCACCAACGCTCATAACGAGAAAATACCCCTCTTTTACCCTCCAACTCATCAACACCCATCATGGCATTGTCCCTGCTCTTGCTCTTGCAATCCTTGTTGATGGTAAAAAAATTGTTATCAGTGGTGACAGTAATGATAAAGCAAAACATTTAGAACGATTAGCCAAAGATGCCGACCTTTTCATCGCCCACCATGCAGTGCCACAACAGAGCAATAAATTTGCAAAAGACTTGCATATGTCCCCCTCTATCATTGCAAATATTGCACAAAAATCTCATGTCAAAAAAGTTGTTTTAACCCATAGAATGCGACGAACATTAGGAAAAGAGGAAGAGAGTTTAGGAGTGATACGAGAAGTTTATAAAGGAGTGGTGGTGTTTGGAGAAGATAGAATGAAAGTAAAGCTCAAGTAGAGAAAATCTCTACTTAGAACCGCACTTCGCTGCACCACACTTCTTAGCTGGAGCTTTTTTCTCACCACCGCATTTTGCAGCACCACATTTTTTTGCCTCTTTTTTCTCACCACCACATTTTGCAGCACCACATTTTTTTGCTGGTTTTTCACTCCCGCATTTTGCCGCACCACATTTTGCATCAGCAGATAAAGAGACTGCACCTAATCCTGTAAATAAAGCCGCTCCAAGTAGTAGCGCTGAAAGATTTAACTTTTTCATCATGTATCCTTTGGTTGTTTAAGTTGAACTCATTTTAGCATAACAAAAGATAATAGTTATGTTCCTTGAGTTACATTAAAGAGATTATATAAAAGAAGTGTGTAGTATTTGTGCAATCTTATTGTATACTTTCATAAAAAGGCTCTACTATTTTAAACGCTACACATCTACTCGAACAATTTCAACACTTTTACAAAGACCACAAACCAAAAACTATGGAAGATGCCATCGAAAAATTTGCTATTTTTGGTGGGGTAAATTGGGGAAGTATAGATACTTCAAAACCACTCTCCCCGCTCATAGAAAAACTCATCTTAGAAGATTACAGATTTATTCGTAATGACATTACAGAACTTACAGGCGGTGCACCCCTTTACCATGCTGTTTTAAGTGGAATCGCCCAAGGAGATGGAAGAACACACTCAAGCTTCAAGCGAGCAAAAGTAGATGAAGAGACAGGGGCAAAGATAGTAGAAGAACTCACACAAAAGGGGATTATTCGAGTCGATAAAGCAAAAAATGTTTTCACATCATGGAGTGACAATGAAAAAGTAGATAACAAACTCACCTTCAATGCACCCTTCTTGCGTTTTTGGTTTGCCTATGTTTCTCCACTTTTTAAAGGTATTCGCGATGGCGATTTCAAAGAGGTCAAACAAAAAATCCAAAACAGCGAAAACGAATTTAGACAGCTTACTTTTGTGCAACTCACTCACGAACTGCTCAAACTACAAATGCAAGATGACCCCATTGTCGCAATAAGCACTTACTGGGACAGAAGTGTTACACTCGACATCTATGCCAAAACAAAAAGTGGAAAAACGATTGTGGGAGTCTGTAAATATACAAACACCAAAGTCAAAAAAAGTGAACTCTCACGACTACAAGAAGCTTGTAAAAAAGCAAAGATAGAAGCAGATACCTATGTAATAGTTGCAAAAAAAGGCTTCTCAAGCGAACTCAAATCGCTCAAAGGAGCGACACTCAAACTCTTTACGCTCAAGAGTTTTAAAGCCCTGATTTAGGCATACACATCTAAAAGCGGATTGGTATTGACCTTTGGTGTTACTTCTTTGACTTGTGTTGCAGCGAAACTCTCAGCTTTTTTTTGTGTCTGATTTGTATTTGGTGCATCTTGTTCTTGCTTCACACTTGTATCTGGTCTTCCGATTTGCACTGCAGATGTGGAAGGTGATTTATATGTGTACTGAGTAACTTGCATAACATCCTCCTTATTATCCATATTGCTTGTCTAAAAATTATAGCACAAAATATAATTTAAAAATCTTAAAGTATAATTCTTCTTATGATACAGCTTACAAACATAAACAAAAATTTCGCCTCTCAAGAGCTCTTTAACAACCTTAGTTTTAAACTCAACTCAAGAAATCGAGTGGGTTTAGTGGGTCGTAATGGGAGTGGGAAATCTACCCTTTTTAAAATTATTTTAGGCGAGGAGAGTGCCGATAGCGGGGAAGTGATTGTGCCAAAAAACTATAAAATAGGCACCCTCAAACAGCACCTCACATTTAGTGAAAAAACCGTGCGCCAAGAGGCCTCACTTGCTTTGAGTGAAGAGATGCGTTATGATATGTACCGTGTAGAAAAGATCCTTTTTGGATTGGGATTTACACAAGAAGATTTAGACAAAGACCCTCTCTCTTTCTCAGGGGGCTATCAGATTCGCATCAATTTAGCCAAACTCTTAGTGACTGAGCCCAATCTGCTTCTCCTTGATGAGCCGACAAACTATCTCGATATTATCTCCCTGCGATGGCTCAAAAACTTTCTCTGTACGTTTGATGGAGAAGTTATTCTTATCACACACAATCGTGATTTTATGGATAATGTTTGCACACATACTATGGGAATTGTCCGTAAAAAAATAGAAATCATCCAAGGCAACACCCATAAATTTTATGAACAACTTGCAGCCAATGATGCACACTATGCCAAACAAAAAGTAGCCCAAGATAAAAAAGTCAAAGAGCTCGAAGAGTTCATTGCCAAGAACAAAGCCCGTGCTTCCACAGCAGCACTCGCACAATCAAAAGTCAAGCAGCTCGAAAAAATGACCCTGCTTGATGACCTTGTGTTTGATGACACCCTTGCATTTGATTTTAACTTCAAAGAGAGCCCTGCTAAAATTATGCTTGAAGTGAAGAACCTCTCCTTTGGTTACACAGCAGATACACTCCTGTTTGAAAACATCAACTTTAGCATTAAACGCGGTGAATGCATCGGTATTATCGGTAAAAACGGCAAAGGAAAATCAACCCTTTTAAATACTTTAGCAGGCGAACTCACAGTATTAAGTGGGGAAGTACATTCGCATCCTTCAGTAAATTTCGCCCATTTTGGACAAACAAACATCGCACGACTCCACCCAAACGCAACAGTTATAGATGAGATTCACTCTGCCAACACAAAACTCTCTACAGAGCAGATACGAAGCATTGCAGGGGCGATGATGTTTAGCGGGGAGAGTGCCGATAAAAAGGTCTCCCTGCTCTCAGGAGGGGAAAAATCTCGTGTCATGCTTGGGCAAATTTTGGCACAAGATGTCAATTTACTCTTTTTAGATGAGCCGACAAACCACCTTGATATTCAAAGCATAGAAGCCCTCACACAAGCGATTATCAACTTTGAGGGTGCTGTTCTCATTGTAACACACTCTGAGGAGATGTTACGCCGTGTTTGTGATAGGCTTATTATTTTTGCTCGTGATGGTGCAGAGTATTTTGATGGTGGCTATGATGATTTTTTACAAAAAATTGGCTGGGAAGAGGAGGAAAAAGAAGTAGGAGTCAAACAAGCACCCAAGTCCTCTACAAAAGAGAACAAAAAACTCCGTGCTGAGCTTGTGCGAGAACGCAACAAACTTACTTCACCTCTGAAAAAAAAGAGTGAAAAACTTGAAGAGCAGATTATGCAACTCGAAGAGAGTGTAGCCACTCACCATGAAGCACTTATAGAAGCTTCAAACGCAGGAGAGAGTGCCAAACTCATGGAACTCTCCAAAACAGTTGCCTCAGAAGAAGCAGAAGTAGAGAGACTCTTTGAAATCTTTGAAGAGATACAAACTGAGCTTGAGAGTATCACACAGGAGTATGATGCAAAGATAGAAGCCTACTCTTAAGGGCACATCTAAAAACCCTAGTACC
>JALWON010000073.1 GCA_027083475.1 Sulfurimonas sp. | reverse complement strand
AATTTCTTTTTGGAAGAAGAGGGCTATATCTACCCCTCAAAATATCCAAACTGGATAGATGACACAGCTCACAATAAAACGCAAAAAGATAGAAAAGCAAAAATCCTCACAAAAGATGGTGTTGTACGCACCTTTAATGTAATGGTAAAACAGATTGATGATGCTTACATCATTAATCTGTATGACATTACAGAACTTGAAAATGCACTTTTAAAAGCACATGCATCAGAACAGGCAAAATCAACATTTCTCTCCAATATGTCCCATGAAATTCGCACCCCACTTAATGGTATCTTAGGATTTACAGATATCTTAACACGACGTGATTTAGATAAAGAGGTAAAACACTACATTGATATTATCCATCAAAGTGGACAAACACTCCTCAGTGTTGTCAATGATATACTCGATTTTTCCAAGTTAGAGAGTGGGGAACTTATTCTCGATGCAACACCAAACAATCTCTTCTCTGAAATGGAAGCGACCGTTTCTACTTTTTCATCACTCTGTAAAACAAAACATATCAATTACTACACCTACATAGACTCTAACATTCCCATCTCTTTGCAGTGTGATATACAGCGTTTAAAACAGGTTGTGAACAATCTTATAGGCAATGCTATTAAATTTACACCCTCAGATGGAGAGATTAAAGTCAAAATAACACTCAATGCAATAAGCAAAAAACAGGCAAATATACACTTTAGTATTCAAGATAGCGGCATTGGTATATCTCAAGAGAAACAGGTCAGTATTTTTCAAGCTTTTTCACAAGCAGATAACTCGACAAGTAGAGAGTATGGAGGCACAGGTTTAGGGCTTGCTATTAGTAATCAATATATAAAAATGATGCATTCTGAGATAAAAGTACAAAGTCAAGAGGGGAAGGGGAGTGAATTTTATTTTGATATAAAACTGCCTATACTTGACAATACACAAGCCCTCCACAGAGACACACTTCCTAAACCTTTAAAAATTGCTGTCTTAAAATCTGATGCAAAGCTCAATTGTGCGATTAATGAAATCGTCTATACTTACCTTGATACTTGGGACTATGACTACCAAGAAGTCAACAAGCTAGAAGAGATGAATACAGACACAAAAGTCCTTATCGTCTGTGCAAAACTTTTTGAACAAAAGAGTTGTTTAGAAGCACTTGAAAAATTACCAAATCTCCATTTGATTTATATTGAAGGTATTGAAGAGAACTTTAATTGTGCGCATGAGAGATTTTATCTCATCCATCAACCGCTCACAGGTTCTGCTCTTTTTGATAAACTTATCACACTTGCAAATGAAGCGATACCACACAATGCCATCATACAATCAAACTATACCCAATACAAGGGCAATATTCTTGTAGCTGAAGATAACCAAACAAACCAAATGCTTATAACAGTTATGCTCAAAGACAGAGGTTTATCTTGCACTATTGTAAGTAATGGTCAAGAAGTACTCAATGCAATACAAACGCAAGAATATGACCTTATACTCATGGATATTAACATGCCCATTATGGATGGTATAGAGGCAACAAAAGCATTACGTCAAAAAGCCTATGTCAAACCAATTGTCTCTTTGTCTGCCAATGTTATAGAGACAGATACAAAAATATTTTTAGAAGCAGGAGTCGATGCAACACTCAATAAACCGATTGTACCCAAACAGCTCGATATGATACTTACAAAATTTTTAGATGCAAAAAACGATACACAAGAGATAATAGAGTTTGATGCTATCAATATTGAAGATATGAGCAGACACCTCAATATCGCCAACAGAGATATTATTCTCAAACTTTTGGGAAGTTTCCTAGAGACCCTCAAAGAGATTCTCTCAAAAATTCAAGCACAAGCACTAGACAAAGCAATCCTGCATAATCTTAAAGGAGTGACAGGCAACCTAAGACTCAATAAAATTTATACATTAACACAAGAGTATGAAGCAACAATCGACAATTGGGATGAAGCAATGTTTGTAGAACATAAAAAAATTGTCATTTTACACATAGAAGAGATGATACGCCAAATTGAACAGATCAATCAAAATTAAAATGATAAAATTAGTTTACATTTTAAAATAAAATAGCTATAATGATAAATATTATTATCATTTAGGTTCTGCTATGCAAAAAATTGATGTCAAAGTTCTCAACAAAAAAGCGGGAGAGTTATCTTTTGAAAAAGAGCACAACCGCTATGTGTTTCACTACATACACAAAGAGGCTCCTATTTCCCTTATTATGCCTTATCGCTCCTCTTCCTACATTTGGAAAAACAGTCTCCATCCAATTTTTGATATGAATATGCCCGAGGGTTATCTCTTTGAGGTACTTAAACAGTTTATTTCTAAAGAGTATGGTTATATCAATGATTTTTTAACTTTTTCGTACCTCTGTGGCAATATACAAAGTAGACTTCATTATGAGAGTTGGTGCACACACAGTGATGTTAGCTATTTTTCAACTTTCACTTGATGAACAAACTTATAAGGAACTACCGAATGAACTTACCCGAAATTGGAATTAAAATAAAAACTTTACGAAAAGAACAGAGAATAACACAAGAAACACTTGCATCGCTCTCTGGTATTAGTCGTGTGACACTTGGTAAAATAGAAAAAGGACATTTTGGAAGTGTTTCTCTCAAAACAGTAGATATTATCATCAATGCCTTGGGATACGAAATAGATATAAAAATGAAAAATGGATTCGGACTTCCTGTCTTAGAACAGATCAATCAATTATAAAATAATTTTCTCCACTCTCTTCGAGTAAGTTACTCGCAGAGTTTTGGATTTTTTTATAAATCTCAGCAATAGGTATCTCATAATCCTTTCCATGGTATAAAACAGCTGAAAAACTGATGACTTTTCCTATATCTTTATCTTTCATCACATTGAGGGCAATATCTTGATAAAGCTGTTTAATTGCTTCCATCTCATGCTCTTTGAGTAAAACACCAAAACTAATGCCATAAAGCCTTGCTACCTTACTGTTTGTATACGCTGTTTTTTTTAAAATTTTTGAAAAAATACGAATGATTTTATTTGCGCCATAAAAGCCATAAATAGTATTTATTTTTTCAAATCTATTGAGTTTAAAATAAAGAATCCAAAAATTTTCTTTTCTGGCTTGAAAAGATTTTACTTGTGCATCAAAATAGAGTGCATTATAGAGTTTTGTAAGGGGATCGGTAATACTCAGTTGTGCAAGTTTTGACTGCTTCTCTTTAATCTGCTCCAAATAAGCGACATTTTGTAGATGTGTTTTCACACGTGAGACTAACTCCACACCATTAAAAGGTTTCGATATGTAGTCCACACCGCCTACTTCAAAAGCACGAGAAATATAGGTTATATCTGTTTGTGCGGTTAAAAATATAACAGGAATATCTTTTGTTTTATAATCAGACTTGAGCATTTCACACACAGCAAAGCCATCTTTACCCGGCATATTAATATCAAGCAACACAAGATCAATCTCTTTTTTCATAACCTGCTCAATAGCACCCCTTGCATTAAGTGCAAAAGAGAGTTGGTATGCCTCTTCTTTGAGATATACTGCTGCTAACTCTATGTTAAACTTTTCATCATCTACAATAAGAATATGAAAATTATTGTTTGTTTTCATCTAAAATTACCTTCTTAATTTGACTCTTTGTGCGTGTGTTATGGCCACAGCCATAGCATCACTAATATCTAAGGGTTTTATCTCTTTTTTTATGTTGAGTAACCGTTTTACCATAAACGCAACCTGTTCTTTGCCTGCTTTTGCTTTTCCTGTTAAAGCTTTTTTCACCTGCAGAGCAGTGTATTCGTTAAACTGTCCGAACTCTTGGAGTAATTTTAACATAATTGCACCACGAAATTGTGCAAGTTTAATGGTTGTTGCAGGATTATGAGCATAAAAAATATCTTCCATAGCCACTTCATCTATGGTATGCTGTGTGAAAATTCGCTCCAAACCCTCCACCATTTGTGGTATTTGAAACTGTAAATCTTCTGCTTTCATCTTAATGAGTCCTGCTTCTACTAAAGAAATTTTTCCATTTTCAAGCCGTATGAGTGCATAACCCATATTGCGAGTTCCTGGATCTATGCCTAAAATAATCATCTAAAGACTCAGCTCAAAACAGGCACCACCATTTTTGTTGTGCATATTCAGTGTGCCGTTATGATGCTGTTCTACAATTTTCTTTGCCATATACAAACCAAGCCCTGTACCATTTTTTTTCTCTTTTGTAGAAAAATAGGGATCAAAAATCTGCTGCACAATCCCCTCGTCAATCCCGCCACCATTATCACATATGCTCACTCTGTTAGCCTCAATAGTGATGCATATACAAGGTTTTTCTATTGTTTGTTCTTTAAAATTCTCAAGAGAATTTTGAAAAACACTCAATACTACCTGTACGATCTCATTTTCATACATCTCTACTAAATCAACATCATGTGCTGTATATTCAACAACTATCTTGTTGTTACTCAGCGAAGGCCCTATAATATCTAAAGCTTTTTTCACTATGGTATCTAAGGAACGATACTCCTTCTTTTTACTTGGTTTATAAAAGTTTCTAAAATCATTAATGGTCAGAGAGAGTGTTTTGATGAGATTGTTTATATATTTTAACTCTTTTCTCAAATACATCTCTTGCGCTTCTCGTCCGCTTTTTGTTGTAGTGTCAAAAGTTTTGAGTTGAAATTTCATCTCCATGCTTGCAGTTGTAGCAGCTATAGCACTCAAAGGCTGTTTCCATTGATGGGCTATCATACTTACCATCTCACCAAGCTGTGCAAGCCGTGACTGCTGGAGTACCTGCAGCTCTTTTTCTTTAAGCTCTGTTAAATCTATGAGTGTTGTCAATCTATACTTTTTCTTCTCTCGCTCAATATCTCTACCTCCTGCTAAAACAGGAAAGGGTGTGCCATCTATTTTGAGTAAATTCACTTCATAGGGTGTGGTAACACTTTGAGAGAGTGCTTGTTGTATTTTTAAAGCTTCTGTGTCATTGGGTAAAAATCGTGATAAATTTACTCCTAAAGCATCTTCTAAATTTTTAAAACCAAACATAGAGATTGCTACACTGTTTGTTTGTACTATGTTTTTATTTTCATCTGAGACAACAATGGCTTCAAGTGCAGAATCTATAAGATTTTTAAAGTTATCAATATCTTGTAAATTTTGTACTGATGTCTTATGCATACGAAAACTCAAAACTACAAGCATCACCAAATAAATAACTAAAGCAATAATCATGAGTAGATAAATATGACTTAAATGCGCAAAAAACAGTCCGCCAATAAAAACAACTAAAGTTGTTGTAATAAAAATAAATACAGCATGAAATACAGAAGAGAGTGTAATCAAAGAGGCAATAAGCACTGTCAATATAATTAGCAGTAAAAATAAACTATAGGTAATATCCAGATAAAAAACAACAAAAAGACTCGAAATACCCAGTAAAAAAGCATTCAAAAATATAAGTAACAAATACTGTTTTAAATACCTATTTGCTTCTTCTTTGTTTGATTGCAGTGCTTGCAATCCTCGAGAACTTACAGAGTAACGCAAAAGAAAAACAATCATTTGCAGCAGCATCCAAACAGCTAAAATACGTAAAGGAACAAAATCTTTTAACAAAAAAAATAGAAATAACGGAGCAAGAAGATTAGAACCTACAAAACCCGCTTTTGCTTTAAAAAGTGCCTCTATAAGCTTTGTATCATACTCAATTTTTTTTAAATACCCAAACAAAACAAGTCCACTTAATGCCCAAGCATCAGATGCCCTGATAACTCTGGACTCTGTTCATACTTTTTTATAGCATTTTGAATCTTTCTATGAAGTGCATTGGGTTCTTGAAAATTTATCTCTGCTATCAATTTTCTGCCACCTAAGTACTCCATAACCCAGAGCTGCAGCGGTGTAGGATGGAATGTTTTTCTGACATTAATCTTTTTTAACAACTCAAAAAAATCTTCTCCTCTCTTTTCGCTATCGCGACTCACAACCTTATAGATGTCATGCATAAGACTTGCTATAACTTCACTCTCTGTCTCATTGACGGGTTGGGCATCTAGCATAGCTAAAAGCTTAGAGAGTTTTTTGAGGTACTGATACTCAGGCTTAAGCCCTTCAAGTAAAACATTACGCGCATTACCAAATTTGTTAATAGCCTCTAAAACTATCTCTATAGTATGCTCATTGGGTGTGAGTCCATACTCATCTATAATAATATTTGCTTCTTTTATGCTCACTCTATATACCCTCCATCTTTTAACATTTGCATGATTTGTGCTTCGGGGAGTCCCTGTTTTTTATAGACATTGTACCATGCTCTTGCTTCATCATTAAACGCCACTGCCTCTTCTGAGTACATGGCTTGATGTTCAAGTGCATTAAAATGCTCTATAAGTTTGCCTATGTTCATGATGTATTGTCTATGAAACGCAGCCTTTGGGTTATTGGAAAAAAGCCAACGAATTGCATCAAAAAACATTTGTGGGGTGCGTTTTGACTCTTGCAAATGTACTCGTAAAAGATACTCACCATCAAAATTTTTATACTCCCTGCGTACATAATTGGACTGCAATTTTTTTCTTTCATGATCAAAGAGGGTAACTACTCTTTTTATCTCATCATTATCACTCTTCACTGGAGCTGCTGCTTGCTCTTTTTTCTCAACAAGAGCAGGTTTTGTCTCTACAAAAAGATTTTTTTCATTAAAAAGTGCAAAAAAATCTTCTAATTTTCCCAAACCCTGTAAAATCTCTAAAAAACCCTTCAAAGCAATCTGTCCCGTTTTCTCAAAACGTGCATACTTGTTGTAATTCATCCCGATATGCTGAGCAAAAAGCTCCTGCGTTTTAAAATGCTTTTTTCGAATCTCTTTTATATTTTTTGCTAGATTTTTACTATACTCTATGTTTTGTTCCATACTTTTTTCTTTTTCATTCATAAGTGCCAAATTGTAGCATAACAAATTAAAAATCGGCACTATAGTAACGATTTTTAATTTTTAAGGCATTTTGTTTTTGAGACTTAAAACAAGTAATCACGCAAGTAACTTTTTAACTATTCACATTTTTTAATCCATAATTAGGGATTATTAGGATATTATTCACATATTAATACACAATTAGGATTTTATGTGAATATAGGAAAAGAGGTCTTAGAGATTTTAAAAGAGGAAATTACAGAAGTTGAGTATAAACGCTATATTCAACATCTCGTCTATGATGTTAAAAAATCTACGAATGATTTAGCCATTTATTATGCACCCAATGCCATTGTCATCAACTGGATTAAAAACAAATACAGCGATAAGATTGCCCATCTTTTTGAGATTAAGAGTGGCACAAAAGTAACAGTCCAAATCGCCCTCAAAAACAGTATAGATAAACGCAAGACAAAAAAAGTTGTTGAAGTAAAACAGGGAAGCTCTCTTTTAAACCCTTCACACTCCTTTTCTAACTTTATGGTGGGTGGCTCAAACCAATTTGCCTATGCTGCTGTAAAAAGTGTCAGTGAAAACGCAGGCAATGTCTATAATCCGCTTTTTATCTATGGCGGGGTAGGACTAGGAAAAACACACCTCATGCAAGCTGCTGGCAATGTTTACCATAATGAGGGAAAAGTTGTTATTTACACAACTGTTGAGCAGTTTTTAAATGATTTTACACGTAGTATCCGTAACAACACTATGGAGCGTTTTCGA
>JALWON010000072.1 GCA_027083475.1 Sulfurimonas sp. | reverse complement strand
CCCAAAATAATGTATGTCGAAAACCTTTCACCATTGTTAATATTTAAAATCTCAACTTTTTGTCCAACTCGCATGTTTGAAGCTTCTAAAAGTTCTTCATCTATGGTTATAGAACCAACATAATTTAAGTTAGCATCTGTAACAGTAGCACGGTGAATTTTACTGTACAACATTTCAATAGTCATAAACTTGCCTTACATTCCCATCTGTTTTTTCATATCAGCTGGGCTTATTGGAGCATCCCACATCTCTTGCGAAATCACATACTCATCGACAACATTCCCGCCGATAATATGCTCTGAAACTATTCTGTCAATTTTCTCTTTTGTCAAACCTGCATACATCGTATGTCCTGGTTCAACAAGCATCACAGGACCCATTTGACAACGGTTCATACATCCTGTACGGATTGGCTGAACTGTTCCCATAATTCCCTCTTTCATAAGAGTTTGTGCTAAATGTTGAAATAAATCTTGTGTATCTTTTGTCACGCATGATGGTTTTGGCATGCCAGGAGGAGCTGACTGCTCGCACTTAAACATATAAAATGCCGGTTGAGGGATTCCCATAAGAATTTTCCTTAATTTTTTGATGAAATTATAGCAAAAATTCTCTATTTATGTATAAGAGCAAAAATTAAGTTCTATAATTTAAGCTTAAAAGTCATCATCCTCGCCAAACTCGCGTGCCGCTTCTTGTTCAAAAAGCAAGTCTTTCTCTCTTTGGAGTTGTGCTTTTGTTAAAACAGCTTCATGTAAAAAAGCACCAAAAAATGTCTCTGATTTTGTATCAGCAAGAAATAAATAGGTTCCTATACTCAATCCTAACGCTGTAATGATAGCAATAATTTTTTGCACAGGTGTGTAAATTTGTACAGGGTCTTTGTGCTGCAACTCACAAGTGCCTCCTGGGCAATGCTCAGGATTTTTGTTCACAAACATTTTATAAATTATACAACCAACACAGACCGAGAAAGCGGCCTCTAAAAACATTAAACTTAAACAAAGCACACAAATAAGCACCTTATAAAAGGTAATATCCCAATGATACACAAACCAGTACATCATTGGCCAAGAGATAAACCAGCCAATAGTCCAAGCAAAACGTTTTTGTAAACCGCCAACATATTCTGGTTTTTGATTACGAACAAAAAATTTGCCTAAGAGCAAAGAAGGAGAGTAGCGAGGACTCATAACTCGGGCAGTAAAATCTATAAACAAAAATGCTAAATAGACTCTCGCAACGATGATATGGTTATACCCTATACCCAAATAAATCACACTCATTCCAAGCATAAAGAGAATCCCTGCCGCAGCTCTTGCCTCTCTTTCATTCACAACTGTAACATCATATCCGGGAACTTTTTCACCATATTCCCATAAAAAACTCTTTAGGTTCATCTGTGAACTCCTTTTTTTAAAGGTTTAATAACTCTCTTACAACTTCTCGATCATCAAAGGGGAGCTTTTCATCATAAATTATTTGGTAATTTTCATCTCCCTTTCCAAGAATAACAACAACTTCCTCATTCTCCTGTGCATCGAGTGCAAGTTCTATCGCTTTTTTACGGTTGAGTTCTACTGTGACATTGGTTTTATCTTCTATGCCCTCTAAAATATCTTGCACAATTTTCTCGGGGTCTTCATGCCTTGGGTTATCACTCGTAATATAGACTCTTTTTGCTAAAGATGCAGCAACTCTTCCCATCAAAGGGCGTTTACTTTGGTCTCTGTCTCCCCCTGCTCCAAAAACAACTAAAAGCTCTTTCTCTTTTAAAGCATTGAGCACTTGCTGCATGCCATCTGGAGTATGTGCAAAATCAACAATCACATTGGGTGCTTGACACACTTGCTCCATACGTCCACTTACCCCTGCAAAGTTATCCACTACATCGGCTATTGCTTCAAGTGTTTTATCTGTTATAAGATGTACCCCACTAATAGCCGCCATAAGATTATACAAATTAAAAAAGCCATGTGTCGAAGCAGTAAAGGGAACTATTTCTTGAAAATGTTGAATAATTCCACTGCTGCCATCATTTAAAGAGTATGCCATCAATCTATAAGTAGAAGGATTTTCTATGCTGTAAGTGTAAGCATTTTTGAAATTAAATGCAGCCTTATCCTCATCTCGATTAATCAGTTTTTTGCCCTCATCCTGAAAAAAGGAGTTTTTCACACTTGTGTATTCACCAAGTGTTTTATGATAATCTAAATGGTCTTGTGTGATATTTGTTAAAATTTTTAAGGCAAAAGTGAGTCCTTCGACTCTTTTTTGCACAATTGCGTGGGAACTTACTTCCATAATAAAATACTCGCAGCCTGCACTGACCGCTTGATAAATATGCTTGTAGGTGTTGAGTACTGAGGGTGTAGTAAGTGTTTTTCCCTCTACGACACTATCGTTCATAAAGAGTCCACGCGTACCTTGCATGGCACATTTATACCCCAAATCAAGTAAGAAGGAGTACATTGCACTCGCTGTTGTTGTTTTCCCGTTTGTTCCTGTAATGCCTACAATTTTAATTTTATTGACACCAAAGAGTTCAGCAATATCTTCTATGTTTATAATAGAGTGTGCCCCATTTTCTTTCGCATTTGCTAAATACTTTTCATTTTGTGCTGTCAGTACAAAGGCTGTCTGGCTATCGCACTCTTGAGAGTTTTCTGTTACATATTTGTATGACTGCTCTGGTAACTCAATTTTCAATCATTGTGCCTTGTGAAAGTTTTTTTAGAAGTCGATGTAGAAGCTTATCACTCGGATAAACACTTAAAGCATTTTCTAAATATGTTAATGCCATTTCATTAAAACCATGAGCAATCAATCGCTCTAAAAAATCAACAAAATCATCTTTTTGTGTAATTATCACACGTGTTGAAAACATAATATTTTCAAAAGTCTCTTTAAAGTCTGCCCCATCATCTAAAATTGCTTTAAAATCTTGGTACAAAATACCATCTTCAAGTTCAATACGCTCTCGTAAAGGTTGTGCAAAAACTTCACTCAGTTTATCAAGTGAGCCATTTAAATTGTTAAGCACCTCTTCCATGATGACATCAGCAGACTCTTTATCTTCATCTTTTAATATTTCATAGTAATCAAAAAGTGCCTCTGCACCACTCTCACCACTCATAGCCATCTCGGAGAGAATAACACCGTTATAGGCCTCTTTTGAGTTTGGATAATTTTGCAAAACAGTCGCAAATTTTTCTAAAGCAGTCTTATACTCTGCTTTTGAAAAACTCTCTTTTGCTTGTGATAATATTTTATATTTGCTAACTGTACTCATGATACTCTTTGTTTTATAAATTATCTAAATCATTTTCCATGCCAAAAGGCACATTCACAACAGTTAATTCTGGGTGGATATCCATTCTAAGTTGGCGCTCAACACCATACTTCAAGGTAGTACCACTACTGCCACACCCCACACATGCACCTTTAAGTTGGACATAGACAGTAGAGTTTTTAACAGTCAAAAACTCTATATCGCCTCCATCAAGGGCTAAAGAGGGTTGTACTTTTGCTATGACCGCTCTTACTGGCTCCAATAACTCTTCATCTGAAAATGGAATCATTTTTTTCCTTTTTAATTGTTTCACTATTTATAGATGTAAAATAGAACAAATTAGCTTAACAAGTCCTAAATATTTTAACTATAAATTTACTTTAGGGCACCTCTAAAAATCCTAGTACCTCTCAGAGGGAAGAAAAAAAGATGAGATTGTGCAAAACCTTTTATGAGTCATAGCCGTAGCTATGGCGATGAAAAGTTTTGTGCAAGATCGCTTTTTTTATCCCTCCCTTCGGGTAACACAGAGGAATCTACACTCATCGTTACTCTTTCTCACCTTAGCTATGGCTAGGGTTTCAAAAGAGTGCCTTGATTGTAAACTCCTCTGTGCTACTGAGAGGTACTAGGGTTTTTAGAGGTGCCCTTTCATGCAAGTATTTCATGCACATAAGAGGGTTTTCGCATTCCAACGAGTATATAATCAACACTTTGTTGTGCTTGCAAGAAAGCAATTGCACACTCTTGAAGTGTCGTCTCACATCCTTCAAAGTCACTTTGCAGCTCTTTTTTTGTTCTTTGTCCACACTCGTAAGCTACCATTTTTCTATACTCTTGAAAAAATATATCTATCAAAGCAAGTAATGCTTCCAAACTCTCTTCATCTAAATTTTCTAAAGTTTTACGTATATGCGGCAAAATTTGTGCATATAAAAAAGTATCAAAATCGCCAATCCAACCAAATTTATGACGATTGACATCAAGTTCTTCAAAAAGGTTATAGAGTGGTTTGAGCTGCTCATTATCACACACATCTAAAATCTCATTGAGATATGCATAATAAGACGCACTCTCTTCATACTCTGCCAATCTATACATTTTAGTATCTTTTTGTGCATTGAGAGGACGATTTGCTAAAACACGTAAGCCATTGGCTTTTGCCCAAGCTGCACATTTGAGTCCCTCTTGTTCTAAAATATTGAGCGGAAGTTGTATGGTTGTAAAATTATGCGTATCATTGCCTACTGCTTCACTTGCTTTATCTGCTAAAGTAATTAAATCTTCATAAGGGAGAAATTCAGGGTCATTAGGTTTTTTTGCAAAGCTGTTTGAACTCACCCCATACGAAGTAATTCTTCCCTTTTGTACCTCTTTTTCAAGCCCAACAAAAGCCTCATAGAGACGATTATACATTGCATCGAGTGTTGAATCTTTGTCTGCATTTTTGTTTAAGGCATCTAAAAGATAATATTCTGGATTATGAATAAGATAGCAATCTAAGCGCTCTCTTTGTAAACGCTTCAAAGATTTTGTAAGTTGATCTTGCATAAAAGAGGGAGCAATAGAGTGAAAACAGTTTGCATCAAACTCTACCACCTCTTCAAAGGCTTCTTCTTTATGAGAAAGCATATTAGAGCCTTGAATATAGCCATACTTACTGACAATCTCTACACGAGCTTGTGTTGCATCATCAAACTCTTGCAAAACGCGCCCAACAGCTATCTCAGCACTCCCATCCATATAATTTGTTGATGTGTCAATCATGCTCAACCCAGATTCTATGGCATCACGAAGGGCTTGAATATGTTGAGGGTTTTGATCTGTAATACGATACGTTCCGAATGCGAAATTACTCATTTTTTCTCACTTGTTAAGTATTTTAGGATTTGGAAGTTGTTCAAAAAATAAACGCAGGGGCAAGCCTTGCGTTTAAGAGTATAATTATACTAGTTCAATAAATGCCATAGTTGTAGCATCACCACGACGAATTCTTGTTCGAGTGATTCTTGTATATCCACCAGCACGATCAACATACTTTGGTGCAATTTCATTGACTAAAGTTTTTGTAGCTTCTTTACTTTGAAGCGCAGCAAAGACTGCTCTGTGTGCATTTGAGTCATTTTTACCAGCAGTTGTGATAAGTTTTTCTACGTATGAACGTAACTCTTTTGCTTTTACAGCAGTCGTTTCGATTTTCCCATGTTCTATTAACGAAATACTAAGGTTTTTCAAAAGTGCAGCACGGTGAGCACTTGTACGACCTAGTTTACGATATCCATGACGGTGTCTCATATCTCTATCCTCTTATTGAGCCTGAGCGGCTTCTATTTTCTTTTTTAATGCAGCAACTACATCATCAGCTAAATCAGCACCAACGCCGTAGCCAAACTCTTGAACTTTTTCAACGATTTCATCGTATGATTTTTTTCCAAGATTTTTCACATTTTTCAAATCATTTGTGCTCATAAGTGTAATTTCACCAATAAGTTTAATGTTTGAACGGTCTAAACAGTTGTAACTACGAGCACTTAAACCTAAGCTGTCTATACTCGTTGTAAGTTGTTTAAGTTCTGCTGATTCTTCAACTCTCTCTATCGTTGCAGGTGCTTTAATGCTTATTTCAGAATTAAATACAGCAAGTTGTGCATACATAACTTCTAAAGAGTTTCTAAATGCATCTACTGGAGATATTTGACCATCTGTTTTGATGTTCATAACAACTCTTTCAAAGTTAGGGTTGTCATCTACAAGTACATTTTCGATTTCATATGTTGCACTTCTTACTGGTGTAAAATAAGCATCAAGTGCGATATAACCATCTTCTAACTCATCATATGTATCTTCACTCGCTACATAGCCAATACCCTTAGCAATTTTAATGCTAAAATTTAATGTTGAATCTTCATTTAATGTTGCAAGTGGTGCATCAGGAGTTACAACATCTACTTCATCGTTGCTTAAATCTGCACCTGTAATAGTACATGGACCGGCAAAAGTGTAATGAATCTCTTCTTCTGTTGCATCATTGTTTAGCTTAAAGCGAATCTCTTTAAGATTTAAAATGAAATCTGAAATATCTTCAAGCATCCCACGAACGGAATCAAACTCATGTTTTGCACCTTCTATTTTTATAGCGATAGGTGCAAAACCAACTGAACTACTTAATAAAAAACGGCGAAGTGGATGAGCCAAAGAAATTGCATATCCAGTTTCAAATGGAAATGCCATAATGTTAGCTTCATTGTCACTAATCTGTTCTACCTCAAACTCTTGAGGAGCGAGAGGAGTTGTTTTAATCTTTTTCATATCTTAAACGCCTTTTTAATTAACTATTATTTAGAGTAAAGCTCAACGATTAAACGTTCTTCAACCGGAATAACTACTTCATCACGTTCAGGTAAACGAGTAAAAATACCAAACACTTTCTCAGCATCAATATCTACCCATGGAGCAAGACCTGTTTGGTTTGTAAGTTCAATTGCACGAACAATTTGTGCATTTGTTTTACTTGCTTCTTTGATTTCTATTTTTTGACCTGGTTTTACACGGTAAGAAGGAATATCTACTTTTTTTCCATCAACAAGAATATGACCATGTGTTACAAGCTGGCGAGAAAATCTACGAGTAGATGCAAATCCCATTCTGTAAACAACATTGTCTAATCTTTGTTCAATTAAAGAAATAAGGTTTGTCCCTGTATTTCCATCTAAACGTTTTGCTTCAACGAAAAGTGCACGGAATTGTTTCTCAGAAACACCATACATAAACTTCGCTTTTTGCTTTTCATTGAGTTGTAAACCATACTCAGAAACTTTCTTACGGCGTTGTCCATGTTGACCAGGACCGTAAGGTCTTTTTTCTAATGCAGATTTTCCTGCTAAACGACGCTCACCTTTAAGGTTAAGACTTACACCGAATCTTCTTTCGATTTTTTCTACTGGACCTCTATATCTTGCCATCAGTACTCTCCTTAAACTCTACGACGCTTAGGTGCGCGACAACCGTTGTGTGGTAATGGAGTAACATCTTTCATAAATGTAACACGAATACCTTCAATAGCACCAACAGCTTTAGTTGCAGTCTCACGACCAGAACCAGGACCTTGAACTTTAATACCAAGTTCTTTAATACCATGTACTTGTGCTTTTGCAACTGCATCTTCAACAGCAGCTTGTGCAGCAAATGGAGTTGATTTTTTAGAACCTTTAAATCCTAAAGAACCAGCGGAACTCCAAGCAATCATATTTCCCATTTCATCTGTAATAGTTACAAGTGTATTGTTAAAAGATGCTGCAATGTGACAAATACCACGTGCAACATTTTTCTTTACTACTTTTTTTCTAACAGCTTTTCTTTTTGCCATCTATAAATCCTTACGCTGCGCCGACAGTTTTACGCTTACCTTTACGAGTACGCGCATTTGT
>JALWON010000071.1 GCA_027083475.1 Sulfurimonas sp. | reverse complement strand
CAAAATCCTCTTTTAAAAGATTTGCAAACTTATTGACCTCATGATAGAGTTCAAGGTAGGTAATAACTTGCTTATCCCCTCTGTCACCTTCAAAGATAATAGCGGCTTTATTTTTTCTTGTATCTAAATGGCGGTCAATACATTGTACTGAGACATTGAGTTTTCCACCATCAAACCACTTTACAAAAGGGGCTTGTGTTTCATCAAGTACATTTGTAAAAGGTTCTATCCAATCGAGTTTTTCTTTGGCATAATCACCCCAAAAACCTTCATAATCTTCTATTGCTTTGTTCTGAAGCGCACTATACTCATTCATATTTTTTATTCTTGCATTTGCTGCAAATGCTGCGTTTGGTTGAAAGATCTGTTTTGACATCTCTATTCCTTCTCTCTATTTTACATAAATTTTCAAGATTGTATCGAATCGAAAATCAATCTTTCCTTGAGGAATTATAGCAATTGTTTTCTCAAAGTATATTTCAGAAACTGTTTTTACTAAATTTTAGTATAATTTCCAAAAGGATACCATCCATTTAACTACACAATAGGAATCAATTTGAAAAAAGAAGCAGTCATACTCCTGAACATGGGTGGACCAAACAATCTGCATGAAGTTGAAATGTTTTTAAAAAACATGTTTGCCGATAAAAATATATTGACCATGAAAAGCGATGCTGTTCGTAAGATGGTTGGCGGTATGATTGTTTTTAACAGAACAGAGAGTTCACAAGAGATTTACAGACAGCTCGGTGGCAAATCGCCCATTGTTGATCACACTAAAAACCTTGTCAAAAAACTCCAAATACAACTTGGTGAAAATGTTATTGTTGATTTTGTTATGCGCTATACCCCTCCTTTTGCAGCAGAGGTCATAGAGCGGCTTGAAGCAGCCAATGTCGATAAAATTTATCTTATTCCTCTCTATCCGCAGTACTCCACAACTACCACAAAATCATCCTTAGAAGATTTTGAAGAGCAGTATCATAAGGTAAATGGAGCTGCACTTTTAGTAGAGAAAAAACATTTTTTTGAAAATGAGAGCTACAATAAAGCAATACTCCAAAGAATAAAAGAGCGTGTTGGTGCAGATGATTATAGAGATTTTGACATTATTTTCTCAGCACATGGCTTACCTCAAAAAATTGTAGATGCAGGAGATGTTTATCAAAAGCACATAGAGAGACATGTAGAAATCTTAAAAAAGATGATGCAGGAAGAAAAAATGGATTTTTACAATGTGCATCTCGCTTATCAATCAAAAGTAGGACCCCTTGCATGGCTGAGACCTTCACTTGAAGAGAAACTTGAACTTGTACGAAATCGGGGGGTGATTGTGTTTCCTATTGCATTTACCATAGACAATTCGGAAACAGATTTTGAACTCTCTGTTGAGTACAAAGAAATCGCACAAAAATTTGGTTTTGAGGAGTATAGAGTCTGTGCCTGTCCAAATGACAGCGACCTTTTTGTCGATGCCTTAGTTGAAATTTATGAGAAAATGAAATAATGCAAAAAATCGTAATCTTTGATATGGATGGCACCTTGATTGACTCCAAAAAAGATATTACCATCTCGATTAATTATGTTCGACAAAAACACTATAATGCCCCGCCTCTGAGTGAAGATTTCATAGTCAAAGCCATCAATATGGAAGTAAGAAACCTGCCAAAACTCTTCTATGATACAGAAGTTTATGAAGAAAAAGATAGAGAACTCTTTGAGGCACACTATGAAAAGCAGTGCATCCAAAACCCTTATCTGTATGATGGAGTTAAAGAAATGTTAGAAACCTTACATCAAAATGGTGTAAAACTCTCTGTTGCAACCAATGCCCCCACAAAATTTGCACAAGAGATGCTCGCACATCTGCAAGTCGCAGCACTTTTTGATGTCATTATAGGAGCAGACAAAGTATCTGCTTCAAAACCTGACCCAAGTATGCTTCATTTTATCCTCAACTCTTATAACTTTAACCCTAAAACTGATAAAGCATGGATGGTAGGAGACAACTCAAAAGATATGCAAAGTGCCAAAAATGCAAACATCAAAGCCTTTTTTGCAGCATGGGGATTCTCTAATGATGAAAATTTCCCATTCACACTTACAAAACCTCATGAGATTATAAAGCATGTCTTCTATCTTAAAAGTTAAAGGAATCAACTATGTTTATCAAAAATATTTACTCTGCGATTGCTCTAGGAATTTTAGTTTTTTTTATTGCTTGTAGTGATGAAGGTCGTGAGGTACAACAAAAGCCAATCTCTCATGTGAACACGCTAGTAGGAGATTACGAATCTGATGAGGGTGATTTAAAGATTACTGCGACTGAGGGAATGGTACTCTTTAATCTACTCGTTGTTGCTGACACTGGCAGAACAGGCACACTTGAAGGGGAACTCATACTCAATAAAAGCAAAGGTATCTACAAAAATAAAGATCAAGATTGTGATATAGCATTTCATTTTTCCAACAAACAAGTAAAACTCCTCCAAAAAGGGAGTTGTGAAATGGGAATGGGAGTGAATGCAACAGGCACTTACAAAGCAGTCAATAAAACAAATACTCCTGCAATTATAGGCAAAATTGGTGACTCTTTAGGCTCTTTATTTTATGGAAAAGATGCATCTACATATAAAAAATATTGTAAACCGGGGATGGAAGAAGAGTCTGGAGAAATCATCTGTAAGACGAAAAAGCACTCTGGAGACGATAATACTGAGCTAGTCCATATCTTTTCAGGGGAGTATGCCGGCCCTGATGGAGTGCTTCCTCCTTTGAGTATAGCAAAAGAATTTCAAATTTCACTCACAAGAACAAAGTAAGCAGAGCTCGTTTCTTTAACGAGTTTGCCCACTCCCATAGATTTTAAACTTATAAGTTGTCAGTCCCTCAATGCCCATAGGACCTCTCGCATGCAGCTTATTGGTACTAATGCCTACTTCTGCCCCAAATCCAAAAGCCCCACCATCGGTAAAACGAGTACTTGCATTGACATAAACAGCCGCTGCATCAATAGCATTTAAAAAACTCTCCGCCGCAGAGATATTTTCGGTGATGATGGCTTCAGAGTGTCCAGAAGTAAAGCGGACTATATGCTCTATAGCCCCCTCTACCCCATCCACAACTTTGATGTTAAGAATGTTAGCCAAATACTCAGTATCGTAATCTTCATCTGTTGCATGAGCTGTCTCTATGATGGCTTGTGTCTCTAAACATCCTTTGAGTTCAGTATGTGCTGCATCAAACGCAACTTTGAGTTGTGGCAGTGCAGTTGTAGCAATGGCACGATCAACTAAAAGTGTCTCCATAGCATTACACACACCTGGGCGTTGTACTTTTGCATTGATAGCGATAGCTATGGCATCATCGAGTTTTGCATCTTTATCTATATAAGTATGGCATTGCCCTTTATCATGTTTCACCACACTCACAGTTGCGTTTTCGCTTACATGTTTAATCAACCCTGCCCCACCACGAGGAATAATCAAATCAACATATTTATCCATTTTTATAAGCTTGTTTACACCCTCACGAGAAGAGTCTGGTATAAGCGAAACCAAAGCACGAGGAAGTTCATTTTTTTCTAAAACATCTTGTAACACCTTGGCAATTGCTTTGTTAGAGTTCTCTGCTTCTTTTCCCCCTTTAAGTACACAAACATTGGAGCTTTTAAAACACAAAGCAGCCGTATCACTTGTCGCATTTGGACGAGACTCGTAGATAATCCCTATCACCCCAATAGGAATACTCACTTTTTCAATCTTGAGACCATCTTCTGTTATCCACCCATCAAGTACACGACCAACTGGCTCTTTGAGTGCTGCAATCTCTTCTATAGCAACTGCCATTGCCTCGACTCTCTTTGCATCTAAAAAGAGTCTATCCATGAGTGCTGATGTTAAGTTATTTTTCTCTCCATCTGCCATATCCTTAGCATTTTCTTCAAGGAGTTGTGGAGTATGCACTCGCAAAGCCTCTGCCATCTCTTTTAAGATTTTGTTTTTCTCATGTCCACTCAATTCGTTTAAAACTCTACTTGCTGCTTTTGCTTCTTGTAAAAACTGTTCCATTTTTATACCTTAGATATTTTATAAATGTTATAATACCAAAAAAAAGAGAGTTTATATGCAACAGACAATTACTTTTATAGGCAATGGGAACATGGCACTCAGTATTGCACAGGGTTTAAAGGATGAGTATAAAATAGAAGTCGTTGGAAGAGATTTAGACAAACTCGATATTTTTGAAGAAAAATTAGGAGTAACCATTGGCAAATATTTGCTAGATGGCTTTTACATAGAAGACCGCACACTCATACTTTGTGTCAAACCAAACAATATTGAAGAGGTTGGCAAAAAGTTCCAAGGAAAAGCAAGGGTACTTTACTCCGTCTTAGCAGGTACACCCTTAGAAAAACTCAAATCGCATTTCAACACAAATGCAGTCGTCCGTACCATGCCAAACCTTGCAGCAAGTGTTCAAAAATCGATGACAACACTTACAGGCGATAGTGCCTTTGCAAAAGAAGCCCAAAAACTTTTTAGCTCTATTGGAGCAACAAGGTGGTTAAATAGTGAAAAAGAGATAGATATTGCTACTGCGCTAGCTGGAAGTGGTCCTGCTTATCTTGCACTCATGGCAGAAGCCTTAGCTGATGGTGCTGTCAAACAAGGACTCAAACGCGATGATGCTATGGCAATTATGCGTGGTCTTTTTAGTGGTTTTGGTACACTGATTCAAGATATACACCCTGCATTACTTAAAGATGGTGTCATGAGTCCTGGAGGAACAACGGCTGCTGGATATGGTGCTTTAGAAGAAGGAAATGTGAGAAATGCTTGTATAAAGGCTGTTGAGCAAGCCTACAAAAAGGCTACCCAACTCTAATATTTTAGTTAAGTGCGAGAACGATACCAAGGATACTTACAGTGATTGTTACTGCATAAACAAGTTTCCAGTGTGCTGTTTTTTCATTTTTCATTGTATTTGTCATTTTATATTTCCTCTATTAATTTAATCTATAATTATAATAGATATAAAATTATACAATACTTTTAAGTACACTTTCCTTAATCTTCACATCTAAATCTAAAAGTGAAAGTGGTAAACCAAAATCTTTTACCTTCACATAATCTTTGTAAGTGACTAAAAGAGCATCACTTTTATCATTTTTCAAAATCATTTCAAGTTCCTCTTTAACAAAAGCATGGTGGTCAGGAAAATAATTTTTACTCACGACCTCAGGCAAGAAGGCATCCAACCTTTGTGGTCTTGCAATAGCTGTGACTAAAGACATTTTCTCTCTTTTATATTTGAGTGTCACCTCGCGTTCAAAATCTCTGTGTTCTTGTAAAACAATCGCATTTTTTCCTTTCCACAATCTCTCACGAAAGGGTCCTGCAGGTAAACATGCTCGGTTTCGACTCGTAACTTCTATAAGAAAATCTATCTTTTGGATATTATGTTTTGAGTAAGCATCATCAAGAAAAATAATTTCACTCCCCATCTTTTTTGCTTGGAGTATCCCTTTTTTTCTATCTTCACTCACAATCACAATCACATCTGCAAGTTTTTGTGCATAAATCATCGCTTCATCACCACTCACATGCACATCACAAAGAATCTCTTTTCCATCTGTAACAACATGGAGCCCTTTGGATGCTCGTCCATACCCTCGCAGGACGATAGCCGCATTAGGAAAGTTTTGTGCCAAAGCACTCACAAGAGGAGTTTTACCACTCCCCCCAACATTTAAGTTTCCAACACTTACGATTTTCACACCAAAATCTTCAGCACGCATACTCACAAAACGCAAATACATAACACAACAGTAAAGCCAACTCAAAGGAAGTAAGAAAAAAGAGAGAAGTTTTTGCACACCGTTTGGGTTGTAGAAGTAGTTCTCAACCCAAAACACAAGTTGTGATTTCAAGATAATTTATACTCTTGTTTTTGCTATTTTTGTCACTTTATCAATCACCGATTTTACTTCTTTATCGCTCATACTTGCATAAATTGGCAGAGATAAAACTTGTTGATATGTACGCAAGGCTACAGGATAATCATTCACTCGCAGTGCATATTTTGTTTTATAGTAAGTGAGTAAATGCAATGGAATATAGTGCAGACCTGTCCCTATACCCTTCTCTTGCAATGCCACAGCAAAAGAATCACGATTTTTATCTATCTTGATAATATATAAAAGATAAGGATGTTCTGCATTCTCTGCAGAGGGTACAATAATATGTTCAACTCCCTCTAAAGCTGCAGTATACATTTTTGCAATCTCTTGATGCCGAGTAATATTTTTATCTTGTTCTTTGACTTGTGCTCGAATGTATGCTGCGTTTAATTCACTTAAAGAGTAGTCATTCCCTATATCAGTAACATTATAGATGTACTCAAGTGCATCTTCATCTTTTTCAATCGCATGATTTGCTAACAGCCTTGCACGTTTGATGATAGTGTCACTATTGGTAACAAGCATTCCCCCATTACAAATATTTTTACGTAAATGTGGAGAGAAGTTAAAACAGACAATATCTGCTCCAGTAGCCCCAATTTTTTCTCCCTTGTAAGTCGCCCCAAGTGCATCACTGGCATCTTCAACAATTTTGACATCATAAATCTTAGCCATTTTATACACTCTCTCCAAATCAGCACAAGCACCCCCAATATGTGAAATAATCACAGCCTTAAGCTTCTTGGATTTGTTCTCTTCAAGATAAGTCTCAAGCTTATCTAAATTGATGTTATAGGTATCTGCATCTATATCAATAAAAACTGGTTCTGCATCAAAATGGCGAACAACCTCTGGGACATTGGGGTGTGCATTTACAGAACAAACAACTTTATCCCCCCGTTTAAGATCAAGAGCAAGCATTGCTAAATGCAGTGCTGCTGTTCCATGAGAAGTAGCAAGAGCATACTCTGCACCAACATATTCACGAAATTCTTCTTCTAGTTGTGCTACCTGAGTAATATCATCTGCATCTAAAACATCACTTACATTTGCATGTGCACCTACATTACTTTCATACTTGCTAAAAGGGATTTTTAACTCTTGTTTCATTGCTTCTTCCTTCCTTTAGAGGGTTATATCACGGGGATAATTAAAATCATGGTTTATTGTTCTTGATGTGAGCTTTGCAATCACTGGCATCTTGCGTTTAAAGTGATTGCGAAAAATTCTCTTGATTATCATTTGGAGCATTTTTGCATCTACCCCTCTTTTCATAATCTCATCTTCACTCAATCGCTCTTCTACATAAAGTTGCATCGCAGTATCAAGTTGTTTATAAGTATAGCCTAAATCATCTTCATCACTCTGACCATCCCATAAATCAGCAGATGGTGGTTTGTTGATAATACTTTGGCTCACACCCAAATATGCAGCGAGTTCAAATACTTCACTTTTATACAAATCGCCTATAGGGTTAATAGCACTTGCTAGATCTCCATAGAGTGTTCCATACCCAAGCATCAGTTCACTTTTGTTACTCGTTCCTAAAACAAGTGCATTTTCCCGAGCAGATATGTCAAAAAGTGTTGCCATACGCATACGTGATGAAAAGTTTCCTTTTCTTAAATTATCCAAATCAGGATTGAGTTTTTCATACGCTCTCAGCATTGGTTCTATAGAAGCCGTCTCAGAGTGTAAACCAAAATCACGGCACAACGTATCAGCATCATCAAGCGAACTTTGCGATGAGTAGTGTGAAGG
>JALWON010000070.1 GCA_027083475.1 Sulfurimonas sp. | reverse complement strand
GAGATAAACTACCCTACAAAATGGGGATTTAAAATCATAGGTAGAGACAAAGATGCACTTGAAAAGTGTATTAAATACATCATGAAAGAAACTGGAGACAAAGACCATGTCTGCACACTGGGAAACAAATCAAAAACAGGAAAGTTTCACTCTTTCAATGCGTCTTGCACCGTAGACACAGAAGAAGAACGCAATAAAATCTTCAAATATTTTGAAGAACATGATGATGTGGATATGGTGATTTAGTTCACCTGCCTCGTCTAAGATATCATCTAAACGCGTCTAAACTATTTAGTCACCCCTGAAAAACCAAACTACCTCCCTGAAATAGGGACTTCAGAAGCGATAATTAGCTATAATAACAACCAAGAAACATTCCAATATTGACTACTTCTTGGTCGAAACAGGTGTTAAAATTGCTTCCACATACTTCCAAAAATAATCAACCCAATCTTTTCCATAATCAATTACGAGATATGTTGGATTCTAACGATCCTCTAATTGCACTTGCAGATACGATAAACTGGGAACTCTTTGAGGATTCCTTTGAGAAATATTACAGTGCAGAGGGGAGACCAGCTAAGCCCATACGCCTAATGGTCGGACTGCTACTCTTAAAACAGTTAAAAAACCTCTCAGATGAAGAGATAATAGAACAGTGGAAACAAAACCCTTACTATCAATACTTCTGTGGTTTCCATGAGTTCCAAGTTGCCTTACCTTGCCATCCCACAGATTTAGTTTACTTCAGAAAGCGTATCGGTACCCAAGGTGCAGAAGAGATATTTGGTATGAGTGTAAAGTTGCATGGTAAGACAGTAGAAGAGAAACAAGTCATCATCGACACCACTGTGCAAGAAAAGAATGTCACCTATCCTACAGATGGTAAACTGGCTATAAAGATGATACACCAATTACATCGTATTGCCAAAGATGAGGGAATACAACTTAGACGTACCTACATTAAGGAAATCAAAGCACACCGTATTAAACTAAGATTTTTCTCTCATCCCAAAAAGATTAAAAAAGCAAGAGCTGCCATGAAGAGATTAAAAACCATTGTAGGTGTACTCATGAGAGATATTTCAAGAAACCTCACAGATAAAAAATTAGAAACATATACAGAGACCTTTGAGATTTTTAGCAAAGTGACACAACAAAAGATGAAAGATACTAATAAAGTGTATTCTCTTCACGAGAAACACATTTATGTGATTGCTAAAGGTAAAGACCATAAGAAGTATGAATATGGTACTAAAGCTTCTCTTGTGACTACCATGAAAGGCAATGTCATCATTGGAGTAGTAGCACATGAGAAGAATGAGCATGATTCAAAAACACTTGAAGCCTCACTGGCATCAGCAAACAGACACAGAACCAAACCCATCGTAGAAGCTATCTGTGACAGAGGATACAGAGGCAAGAAAGAAGTAAATGGTACGGTTATCTGTATTCCTGATACTCCTAAGAAACGAGACACAAAATATCAAATAGAACAAAAGAGAAAGAAGTTCAGAAGACGGGCTGCCATTGAACCCATCATAGGTCATGTTAAATCAGACCATAGGATGCAAAGGAACTATCTTAAGGGGTTTATTGGAGATGAGATGAATCTTCTATTGGCTTGTACCGCCTTTAATCTTAAGAAGTGGATGAATCACTTCTTGCTGTTCTCTTTTATGCTTAAAATAGCACTAATTCTACATGTATTATCTCAAACAAAGAGAGACCAGAGAGGGAAATATACTGATATTTATCTGTTGCTTTTTAGATTGTGGTAATATTACTCGCATAGAATGGTTGGTTTGTTTGGGAAATTGGTTTTTCAGGGTTGACTATTTACTTTTAGACGTGTTTAGACAATGACCATATTCCTTTACTATTAACG
>JALWON010000069.1 GCA_027083475.1 Sulfurimonas sp. | reverse complement strand
ATTGTTTCCATACCTAAACCTAAAAATCGCTCACCAAAGAGGAGTGTGAGTACAACTAAAACAGTACCACCAACAAAGGCTTTGGTGTAAGGGCTATAAGCGAGACTTTTAATTTTTTTTGAACTCACAGAGAGTGTGGTGACAAGTATATCTGATACAACACCAAAAAAGATACCAGCCACAATTACTTGTAATATCAGTGGAATATCAAGTGCAATAGATTGGTAAAAACGGACATCAAAGTAGGTGTACTCTACTCCTAAAAATTGTGTTGTTGTAAACGCAGCAAAGCCAGCGATGAAAGAGGGGAGGAGAACATCATACATAATGACTCCAATGATGAGCACTTCTACTCCAAAAATAGCACCTGCAATGGGTGTTCCAAAAACAGAGGCAAAACCGGCACTAATCCCGCAAATAACAAGTTTTTTTCTATCGCCCTTACGAAATTTTAAAGAGGTGGCAATAAAAGAGGCTGTTCCCGCACCAATCTGTGCACCAGGACCCTCTTTCCCAACAGAACCACCTGCAAAAAGTGTCAGAACAGTTGCAAAAAGTTTGACAGGAATGACAGCAATGTCAATTTTTCCATCCCTTTTATGAATGGCTTCTATGACTTTTTCTGTTCCATGACCCTCTGCATTTGGAGCAAAGGTTTTGACAAGCCATACAGTAAAAACAAGCACAATGGGGAGTAAAAAGTAGTAATGAAAAGGGACATCACTCTGATGGAGTTCGGCAAGTTCAATAGTTTTTAAAAAGATTGAGACGACAACCCCAATAAGAACACCAATAATAGAAGATAAAAAGACCCACTTTATAACACTAAAAAAGATGGCTGTTTGTTCTGTTGCATGTTTTGTTATCATGCACACATTGTAACTCTTTTATAAATAGAAAAAGTTAAAATATTTATAAAAAAGCTTTATTTTGAAAAATGTGTTACTTTATCGGTTTTTAGGGTGTTTCTTTTTGTCTCTGCAAGCAGAAAGTTTCCAAAAATAAGTGACGAGAAAATAAGAACTAATAGAGCCAACAACAGAAAAAATAAGTGTACCAAAGTAGAGTGGAATAAAAATGTTTTCCATATTGTTAGAAAACCACTCTAAAGTCAGTTCCACAGGTTGTGGTGAGATGCCTAAAAGAAAAGAACCAAGTTCATACTCTATATAGTACATTGGGGGCATAGTGATGGGGTTTGAGAGCCAACACATCGCGAGTGCGATGGGAACATTAAAACGAAACAAGGGCATAAAAAGAAGCACAGCTGCCATCTGCATAGGCATAGGAATAAAGGCAATAAATATACCTAGTGTCACACCTCGTGTAATCATTTTACGATTTGCAGCTAAAAATTCACGAGGTATTTTTGCTTTTTTTATAAAGGCTTTGAGTTTTTCACTTTTTGTTGTTTTTTTTAGGGTTTTTCGTATCATTTTTTTTTGCTTGAATTATATAACTTCATCGCTTAAAGTAGCGAACTCAACACTTTTTAAACACATTTTAGAGATAATCGCAGTATTCAAATTAAAAGAGATGGATTTTTATGCTCGATTTCGCAAAATTTACAAAGTACTCAAAACCAGGACCGCGTTATACTTCTTACCCTACTGCCTTAGAATTTAGTGAGGATTATGGTTATGAGGAGTACATTCAAAAGCTTGAAACTCAGGACTCTACTCGTCCTTTAAGTCTCTATTTTCACCTCCCATTTTGTAAAAATGCTTGTTATTTTTGTGGCTGTAGTGTTGTTTTTACTTCCAAAGAGGACAAAATGCTGCGTTATATTGAGTACCTTAAACACGAACTCAAAATTCTTTCCCAACATCTCGATATGCAACGCGAAGTCATTCAAATGCACTTTGGTGGGGGAACACCTACATTTTTCTCAGC
>JALWON010000068.1 GCA_027083475.1 Sulfurimonas sp. | reverse complement strand
CTTGATGGTTTCATATATTTTTTCAAAATCTGTAGAGTAAACTCTATTTTGCCCAATTGCTGTTATAAAATTTGTATCACGGTTAAAACGCGGGACTAAATGCATATGAATATGTTCTGCTATCCCTGCCCCTGCTGTTGCACCTAAATTCATCCCAATATTCACACCATGTGCACCAAAGCCCTCTTTGAGAAGTCGTACCCCTTTTTGTGCTAAACTCGACATATGCAACCAAGTTTCACTCTCAAGTGTTTCGAGTTTATCTGTATGGACATGCGGGATAATCATAAAATGCCCAGGAGTATAGGGGTATTTATTCATCACAACAAAACAATATTTATCGCGGTAAAGGACATGCATTTTTGCATCATCATCTTCATGGGTGCTAATGTGACAAAAAATACACCCCTCTATTTTTTCATTTGTGACATATTCATCGCGCCATGGGGCATACAGTATATCTTTCATTACTATCCTTACAAAAATGCAAATACTAAATCAGGAAACGCAAGGACAAGTCCTAATCCAATAAGTTGCAAAAGTATAAAAGGGATTATACCCTTATAAATCTCCATTGTACTTACACGCTCTCCTGCAGCACCTTTTAAGAAAAACAAAGAGAGTCCAAAAGGGGGTGTTAAAAAAGAGGCTTGCAGATTCATTGCAATAAGGACACCAAACCAAATAGGATCTATACCAAATGCAGCCATTACAGGCACTAAAATAGGTACAATAATAAAACTAATCTCTATAAAATCTATAAAAAATCCAAGTATAAATATACTCAACATAGCAATGCCAATAAAGACCCAGACATTACCTATATCTTGACTAAAAAACTCCAAAATAACATCAGTTCCACCAAGTTCATTAAAGACAAGACTAAACGCAGTGGCACCGATCAAAATCATAAAGATCATGCCACTGAGCTTCATTGTCTCAAAAAGTGCATAATGAAGCATCGCTTTACTCAATGTTTTATTGAAAAAAGAGAGGAGTAAGCCACCTACCACACCAAACGCAGCAGACTCTGTAGGAGAGGCAATCCCCGCAAAAATACTCCCTAAAACAGAAATCATTAAAAGCAAAGGCGGGATAATCGCTTTGAATACATCTATAAAATGTATCGCTTCGCTCTGCATTGCAGGAGCATCTTGTGGTTTGAGATAGGCTCGAAGCAAAATATAGGTAATATAGAGTGAAACAAGTGTTAAACCTGGAAGTACGGCTCCCATAAACAAGTCACCCACACTCACACTCATAACATCCCCAAGCACAATCAAAATAATAGATGGTGGGATAATCTGTCCAAGGGTTCCTGAAGCGGCGATGGTTCCACTTGCTAAAGATTTGTTATAGCCTGCGTTTATCATGAGTGGCAGCGCAATCACACTCATCATCACCACAGAAGCCGATACAATCCCTGTCGATGCGGCAAGAATAGCACCGACAATAACAATGCTCACACCAAGCCCACCACGAACACCTTTAAAAAGTGAAGCCATTGAAAGCAGTAGTCGCTCCGCCATTCCTGATTTTTCTAAAATCAGTCCCATCATAATGAAAAGCGGTACTGCCATTAAAGTGGTATTGCCCATAATACCATAAATACGAAATGGCAAGATACTAAACACATCAAAACCAAGATCAGGAATCACAAAAGCAAAAAGCATTGCTACCCCGCCAAATGCAAACGCAACAGGAATACCAATGAGTAAAAGCCCTAATGCTAAGACAAACATAAAAAGTGCAATCATACTGTTTTATACTTTTTCATAATTTGCATACCTTTACGCATTGCCTGCAGTGCTAAAAGCACAAATGCCAAAGGCATCAACGATTTTACAATCCAGCGATGTGCCAAGCCACCCGGATCAGAAGAGGCTTCATCTTGCACAAAACTCATCTGCACAAAATCAAAACCTATATAAATAATAAGCCCTGAGAGTGGAAGAATAAAAAATACAATCGCTACAAGATCAATAAGTGCCTGCGTTTTAGGTGAAAATTTATCATACAGTATATCAACACGGACATGTGAGTTATGCTCAAAAGTGTAAGCAATACTCAGTAAAATCACAACATCAAAAAAATGCCACTCTAACTCTTGGAGGGCTGTTGAACCTGCTGAAAAAAGGTAGCGTGCCGTTGCATCATAAACAATTAAAACAACTAAAAGCCCAAGTATAAACGCAGTAAGATACGAAATACTAGATAAAATTCGGTGCATCATTTGCAAAAAGTATAATATCGCCTGCATGTGTTTGACTTGCAAGGAGTTGTGTGAGATTTGATTTATCTGCTAAGAAAATTCTATTTTTTACTGTTAAGTTCTTCTCAAAAAGTTCTGCGTTTAATGCCCCTGTCACAATGACAATATCAAACACATCATTAATCGCCTCTATCAGTTGGAGATTTAAAGCTTCACTACTCTCTACAAGACCAGGGGTTACAATTACTTTACGCCCTGCATGCAATGAACACAAACGCACACCCTCAAGCATACCATCAATGTTGCCATTATACCCATCATCTAAAATGATTTTACCGCCTGCTTGTATCATTTGCAGTCTATGCTCTACGGGTTCGAGTCTTTTCACCGCTTCCACAATCTCTGCATCACTAAGTCCAAATGTTTTTGCAACTCGTACAGCAACAGCGATATTCATCGTTTGAAATGCCCCAAGTACATCTGTATGCAAATCTAAAACAGTCTCACCAAGAGTTATTTTAAAACTTGTTCCCTCAAGATTTGCTTCGACATCACTTATCTCATTCCCAAAAAATGTTACTTTTTCATGCACTTCATCTGTTACAGAAGTGTGGATAAACGCTTTTTTCAGTCGAGGGGATTGCATAATTTCTAATTTTGTTGCAATAATATTTTTTAAAGATTTGAAGTACTCTATATGTGCTTCACCCACTTTACCAACAACAGCAACCTGTGGCTCTAAAAAAGTAGTAATAGCATATATATCTCCTCGCTCGCGTGCTCCCGCTTCTGCGACATAAATCTCAGTATCTTGCGGAAGATTATTGTTTACATCACCTACAATACCGCCTAAGGTATTGACACTTCTTGGGGTTGCATAAACTCTAAATTTTTGCGAGAGTAACTGTGCGACAAAGTTTTTAATACTTGTTTTACCATAGCTCCCTGTAATACAAACCACCTGTAAATCTTGTATTGCTTGCAACTTGCGTTTTGCCTCTTTTTTATACACATTAAACAGAAATTTTTCTATCACAATACTCGCCATATAAGCCATAGCCAAAGGCATAAAAACACTATAAACTTTACAAACCTCTTTGAGGGTACATAAAACATCACTCAAAAGTGTAAAAGCAATAAGTAAAATAAGAAAGCGCCGTACTCGCCATGTTAAAACAAGTTTTTTGTCAAGCCGCTTATGCCAAATAAAGATAGCCGGTAAAACAGCAAAAAGAAAAAAGATAATAAAAAACTTTCCAGTCGTATAGTAAGCCACAAAAGGAATAATAAAATAGATAATGTGCCATTGTGGTTTATGGTGCTTCAACACCACCCGTGTCAATTTATAATCATACCATTGTAAATTGGTAATCAAATACCAACCAAGCAGTGTCACAAAGAGTACATTGACAACAAATGCAGCAAATGTTTCATAATTTTCCATATTATTTTCCTAAAGTTTCTAAAAATCTTTTTTCGATTTTTTGTGCAATATCTTTTGCATTTTTCATAAAAAAGTAATGATCACCAGCATAGACTTCAAGTTGAGAGTCCTCTATAAGTGCATCAATTTTTTTGGCAGAACGCAGCGGTGTTGCTGTGTCATCTTCACCCCAACAAAGTAATGCTTTCCCTTGGTATGCTTGAAACTTCTCAGCAAAGTCTTCATTGACCACATTTTTAAAAGTTTGGTACATATATTCACTCAATTCTTTAGCATCATCCGCTACAAAAAGAGAGCGAAACTTTGAAAACCCAAAGACTTTAAGTGTTTTAAATAGGAAAATCTTTGTTTTTACTTTCAAAGATTTTTCTATGTAAATGCCTGCACTTGCCACTAAAATAAGCACTTTTGGATTCAGTAAAAGGGCTACTTTTCCACCAAAAGAGTGTCCAAGTACTATATCTTTAGAAGCATTAATCTGCACCATCAAAAGTTCTACAATACGAGCTACATCCTGCGTTGTTAAAACAGTACTACAAGTAGAGTTTCCAAATCCTGGAAGGTCAATATAAATATGACGAAAACCACTCATAAAAGGAGCAAAAGATTGTTTCATCAGATTTTTATTGCTTCCCCAGCCATGCAGTATAATTATATCAACATTTGCGTTTGGATTCACAATTTCATAACTGATGTTAAAAGTATGCTGCTTATACTGTATGGACTTACGTGCCATTACTTCCCTTTTGCACTCGAAATGGAGTGAATATACTCATAAGTCACTTTCGGTCGGTTTTTACTTGGGAGAGAGAGACTTAAAAGTTCAATAGCAGATGAAAAATCTTCAAAAAGATAATTTGCCATAGATCCTGGAATAGGGTTTATCTCATTTAAATAGACTTGATTGTTGATGACAAAAAAATCGCAACGAATTAAAGCACCTTCAAACATCCCTGTATAAACTTTTTCAAAGGTCGCTTCTAATTTCACTCTTAATTCATCGCTTATATCTGCTTTTAAAACCTGTTCTACTCGTGAGAAATCCATATATTTTTTCTCAAAATCTAAAAATTCCTCTTTATGTGGTTCTTCTACAATAGAAAAATGAAAAGCACCATCTGCATAAAATCCTGCAAGATTATACTCTTTTACTCCCTCCATAAAGGGCTCAATTAAGACATTACTATCATACTCAAATGCAGTGTCTAAAGCATAATCAAGTTCACTCTCTTCTTTCACAATACTCACCCCAATAGAACTTCCCAAAGAAGCAGGTTTGACAATAATAGGATACTCTAAGGAGAGGTTTTTATGTTCATTCACACTCTGTGTTTCAAAGGGAAGTGTTTGGATACCCTGTGCTTCACACAAGTACTTTGTATAGCGTTTATCATAAGAAAAAACACTCGCATCCGTTCGAGGTCCAATATAGCGAATATTATAAAAATCTAAAAGTGCAGCAATAGTCCCATCTTCACCATCCGCACCATGAATTAAGTTCAAAACAACATTTTTATACTCAGTTGTACTAAACATGCTTTTTTGCACAAAACCACCATTGCTAAGAGTAAGAAGCGGCATTTTTTTATGGTTACCCTTAGAAAAAGTTGTTGCTTTCATCGCAGATGCATCAATAAGATAAAATGAATGGTCTGAATCACAAAAGATAAAATTGAGGTCAAAGTTTTGGAGTTTTTCTTTTAAAGTTATGGCACTTACTATACTAATTTCATGTTCAAAACTAGCACCACCAAATAAAATAGATAATTTCAATATGTTTCCTTGAGAGTTTATAAGTAATAAGATTATAACAAGTCTATGCTAATAAAATGATAATGTAAAAAAAGAGAAATTGGAGATTATAAAAAAGTCTTTTTTGAATGAGTTGTGCTTATATTTGAAGCGAAGCATACTTTAGTATGTGAGTTTCAAATATAAGTGCAAATCATCAAAAAATGGCGCGGTGGATGGGGCTCGAACCCACGACCCCCTGCGTGACAGGCAGGTATTCTAACCAACTGAACTACCACCGCTCCTAAAATCTTTTCTCAATAATAAAGAAAAAAACACCAAAATATGGCGACCCCTAAAGGATTTGAACCTCTGTTACTACCATGAAGTGATAGTGTCCTTGGCCACTAGACGAAAGGGTCACTTTCTTTCAATTAACAAAAGTTGTCACAAAAAAATGGTGGGCACTACTGGACTCGAACCAGTGACATCTACCTTGTAAGGGTAGCGCTCTACCAACTGAGCTAAGCGCCCATCTTTAATGGGGTTTATGATTTTTAAATGGTGGGCACTACTGGACTCGAACCAGTGACATCTACCTTGTAAGGGTAGCGCTCTACCAACTGAGCTAAGCGCCCATCTAAAAACTAAAATCTTCTTTTGATTTAGTTGTGCCTAAGGTTTTAGTAAAGCATACTAATAGTATGTGAGCTAAAAGCTTTGGTGCAAATAAACAAAAGTGGCGCGGTGGATGGGGCTCGAACCCACGACCCCCTGCGTGACAGGCAGGTATTCTAACCAACTGAACTACCACCGCTTATATATATGGTGTCCTGTGATGGATTCGAACCATCGGCCACATCATTAAAAGTGACGTGCTCTACCAGCTGAGCTAACAAGACATGTTCTCTTTGTTAAGAGGTCGAAATTATAGGCAAATCATTCTTAGATGTCAAGATATTTTTATACAAATTTAAAAAAAAGTCTCTTTATCAATGAGAAGCAGCATTTTTATAGCATAAAGTGCACTCTGATGTTGTATATAATTTCTATCACCACGAAAATACAATCGCTCTTCTTTGTGTTTTGTTTTTGTACGTATACCTATGTAAACAGTACCCACAGGCTTCTCATCTGTACCACCACCATCACCAGCAATACCACTCACACTCAAAGCAAAATCTGCATCACTCACATTTAAAGCACCATCACTCATCTCACTCACAACTGCACTGCTCACCGCCCCAAAATCTTGCAAAGCCTCTGCAGAAACAGCTAACCAGTTCTCTTTTAAAGCATTTGAGTAGGTTACCAAAGCACCATGAAAAACATTGGATGCACCATTGTTTTTCGTCAGGTAGTAACTCAAAAGCCCTCCTGTGCAACTCTCAGCAAAGGTGAGCTTTTTTTGTGCATGTTCTAACTTCTCAATTATGTATTCCATAATATTGGATGTCACAATAAGATTTTTTGGCAATAATTGTTTTGCAGAGTCTGTGAATTTCGAAATATTGCCATACTTATTACTTGTAATATCTATCTTTAACCAGCCTGAAACCTCTTCGACTACAGTTAAATTTACATCAAAACTCTGTGCAATAGGAGTCAAAATAGCCAAAGTTGTCTCTTTATCTTCATCAAAAACATGACAACTCTCATGCGAATTTTCATCATACATTAAAATCTCAGGCATCTCTTCACCTTCATCTACCTGCACAACATTGACAATACTCTCTTTATACTCTAAAAGATAACTTCTCTCTTGAAAAAGTGTCGCTTTTTGCGGGATTAAAAAACCATTTTTAAGTACTTGATTATCTTGTGTTACAGTAGAAATCAGTTTGCCCACTGTGGCATAAATCTGTTTTGTTGTAATTATGATAATCTTTTGATGCGAATTCAACTCTTCTTCTATAGACAAAAAGAGTGAATTATCGCTCTCTTTTATATAAGTAATCATATCGATAAAATCAACTTTTTGTCCAATCTTACGAATCACATACTCTTGTAAACTTTGATTGTATGCAAATTTATTCCCAACAAAAATAACATGAAGTTTCATAATGCTTATACCTTAAAATATTTTCACCTATTATAGCACTTTTATAGGCTTTTAAACCCTAAAAAGATATAATGCAAAACTTTATATACAATTTTGAGGCTTATATGGACTACAAAGAAACACTCCTTTTACCAACAACTGCGTTTGCAATGCGCGGCAACTTAATCAACAATGAACCTAAACGCTACAGAGCGTGGGATGAGCAAAAAATCTATGAAAAGATGAAAGCAAACCGTAAAGATGCACCAAGCTTTACCCTGCACGATGGACCTCCGTATGCCAACGGGCATATTCACATCGGGCATGCACTCAACAA
>JALWON010000067.1 GCA_027083475.1 Sulfurimonas sp. | reverse complement strand
GAGTGTACAGTTGTTTGTCCACAGGGTATCTCAAGTAAAGCTGACATAGAAAAACTACGTGCAAAATCTGCGCAGCAAGGCTATATGGATCCAAACTTCGGCAGTTTTGGGGGAGGTCTTAGTTTTTAAACAGTTTCACGTATATTATTAGAATTCATTCTTTATTGATTAAAATATAAGCATAAGTTATAAAAAATAATTATATATTTGTGATATGATAGAAGCTTATTTTCATATAAGGTTCTTTATTTATGAGATTACAGCTCATTATTATTGCTTTTATACTTTTTTCTTCATTCACTTTGGATGCAAAAAGCAATGATGCTCTTATTGCTATTGTCAAAACCTCAAAAGCCAAAGTGCGAGATAGAGCTCTGCCTGATGATAAGTACATTGTAGAGTGCTACCATTTAGGGGATGTATTTTATCTTGATTATTGCGACAAATATGATTGGTGCAAGATTAAAGATAAACAGCTTTATATCTCTAAAGCTACTTTAGGGGTTATGGAAGTCGCAAAGCCACTCACCAAAACTTTTGCAGTAAAACATGAGAAAGTTAAAACAAAAAAACAGCCAAGCTGTATCTTTTTAACAAAGATTCAGTTGAATGAAAATGATATTTTTGATCAAAGCACCCAAACTAAATTACTTTCTAATTATTTACATAAATGTATAACATCCAAACTACTTAAAGATATTTTACACACAACAGCACAATATTATATAGGCAAAGGCTACATTACTACAAAACCTTATTTACAAAAACAGAACATTAAAAGCGGAACACTCAAAATAAGTATCGCAAAAGGCTACTTACAAGATGTACTAAACAGCGAAACAAATGCATCGGACGGGCGAATTGCGACGGCTTTTGCCTTTCAAAAAGGAAAAGTATTAAACCTGCGAGATTTGGAAACAGCGCTTGAAATGATGAACCGTGTGCCTTCATATCATTCAACTTTTAAAATAAAGCCGGCAGCTCAAGCAGGTACAAGCATTGTTACCATTAAAACAGAACAAACAAGACCTTACCGTTTAACAGCAGGGGCAATAGGTGAAAAACAGGATTATGAGACGAATCCATACCTTAATGCCGATCTCTCCATCGACAATCCGCTCAACATTAATGATATTTTAACACTACGATATAACGGCAGCAAGATTCAAAGCTACTATCAAAGTAGTTCCGGTTCTGAAGTCGACTACTCTTTTCCTCTAAGCAGTTATCTTTTCTCTTATACCTGGTTTCGATTCAAATATTCACAACGCGTGCTCGGGATTAATGATACCTATCGCTCTAACGGTGATACTGTCGGCTCAAACCTTAAAGTAAGCAAGCTTCTTTATAGAAATCAAAACAACAAACTTGAAGCTGCTTTTTCACTGCAGTATAAAAACAATAAGAACTATTTTTCTAATGAGCTCATTGATGTTTCAAGCTATAAGACAACACTCGCGCAAGTGGATTTGATTGATACCTATTTTGCATCATGGGGACAGATTCGTAATATTTTGAGTTACTACAGAGGAACGAACTGGTTAGGTGCCAGGGACGACAGTGCAATTCAAGCAGATGAAAAACTACAGTTTAATAAATTTTCACTTGATACAAATCTACTCTATAGTTTCACACAAACAGGCTTTCAAATTAACTCAAATTTTCATCTGCAATATACTAAAGATCTGCTTTATGATAACAATAAACTTAGAATCGGAAGTTATTACACGGTAAGAGGGTACGCAGCTTCTTATTATGGAAATAATGCTTACTACCTACGAAATGATCTTATAAAAATATTTCATCTCGGGGTAAACAGTAATTTTATGCAGAGCATATCTCCTTTTATAGGTTTGGATTATGGAGCGGTGAGATGTGAGAAAAATACACAATACACATGCGGTTCTTTATATGGCACTGCCATAGGCATTAAAACAGGAGCAAAGAACCTAGATACGGAATTTACTTTAAGCAGAGGATTAAAACATGCAACAAATCAAGACTTTCAAAATCTCTTCCGATACAGCGTTGTCTTTAAATACTAGAGTGTTAGTGTTCTTGTTGAGCACGGCACTGATATATACACCGGCACTCATGGCAGCAGGAGTGCAAACAGACGGCACTACCCAAACAACACTTGATCATGCCGCTAACGGTGTAGAGATTGTAAATATTGCCAACCCTAACGCACAGGGACTCTCTCATAACAGGTACAAACAGTTCAATGTCTCAAATCAAGGGCTCATCTTAAATAATGCCCGCAGTACAACCGTCAAGACACAACTTGGAGGCTATATCTACGGAAATGCGCAACTCACAAACAATGCAAAAGTAATCCTCAACGAAGTCACAAGCAGTGCAAGAACACAACTACTCGGATACACAGAAGTAGCAGGTAAACGAGCTGATCTCGTCATCGCCAACCCAAACGGGATTACCGTCAACGGTGCAGGTTTTATCAATACCGCTAACGTGACAATTACAACCGGAAAACCAAACATTTTAAACGGTAGGATTGATTCTTATAACTTGAGTAATAAAGAAGTAGCTATAGAAGGCGAGGGACTTGATGCTACGCAAACGGATAGTGCTCTACTCTATACCAAACTGCTCAAGCTTAATGCCAAGATATATGCAAACAAACTCAATCTCAACTTCGGCTCACTCGATGCCTCTGCACTTGGTGGAATGTATGCCGATGCCATTACTCTTGTAGGTACAGATAAGGGTGTGGGTGTGAATCTTCCACCGGAAGTAATTGCTTCAAGTGGAGATATAAAGATTAGTAATGATGGTGATATTGTCCTTCAAACAGTGAGTGCTTCGCATGATGTCGTCGTTGGTTCCAACAACAGTGTAACGACAACGGGACACGTAACAAGCGGCAACGACACCAACATCAAAGCAAAAGAGCTTATAAACAATTCCCTTATCAATACAGCCAATAATCTCACAGTTTCTACAAACACTTTAACAAATAATAAAACAATTTTTAGTGCAAATGACAGCTACCTTTATGTAAACAACACACTCTTTAATAATAAAAATGCAAACATCTTTGTCTTAAACAACTTAAAAATAGCAGGAGATAACACAAACGCAAAAACAGCTCTCATAAGAAATACCTCTGCAAATATTGAAACACTCCATGGAGATATCAACCTTTATACTGATGCATTTGAAAATATTGCAAATGACCCAATCATCAAAATAAACTATTCAAAAAACGGCAATGTTGAAACATGGCTTGATGTGTTGGAAAAAAGGTATAAAGAGGCAAGAATCTCTAGCGGGAATAATTTGTATATCAGTGCCAATACTCTGTTAAATAATTACTCCCTTATTTCAGCAAATAAGAATATACAAATAAAAGCTAATAGTGTAAACAATAATAGCATAAACTTAAATAAAAAAGTAATAACCCATAAAAGCAGAGTGGTATCGCATAGACATTGTTGGGCACATGGTTTGCTAGGTGGATTAAGTTGTAGCACCTCTCATGAAACAATTTACTATAATGAAGTCAGTAATTCTACACAAGATACTATTTTTTCTACTATTCAAGCAGGAGAAACTATAACAGGGGATGTAAGTACAATCGATAACGGTTTCTTTACAAACTCAAATATCCCAAGCTCAACAAACATCACAAACACACCAACACAAACAACTTACATCGATACAAGCACAAATGAGCCAATAATAACCCTTCCGACAGATACTGCGAGCTTTTTCGTAAAAGCACAACCTCAAAGTAATTACCTTATAGAGACAAACCCAGAGTTTGCCATTTATAAAAACTTCATAAGCAGTGACTATATGATGCAGCACATTGATTATGATTCCCTTGCAACAAGTAAACGCCTCGGTGATGCACTCTATGAGAACTCTCTTGTGAGAGAGAGTGTCTTTGCCCAAAGTGGCAGAAGATTTTTGAATGAAAACATAAAAACAGATCAGCAACAGTACAAATACCTTATGGATAATGCCATTGCTGCAAGTAAAGACCTGCATCTCACACCGGGCATCGCTCTGACAAAAGAGCAGATAAATGCACTCAATAAAGACATAGTCTGGATGGAAGAAAAAGAAGTACAAGGACAAAAAGTACTCACTCCCGTAGTCTATCTGGCAAATGCAAAAAGTTTTAAACTCCAAGGTACACAGATAGTTGCCGCAAACGACATACAACTCAACACTTCGTCTTTAAATAACAGCGGCATCATCACAGCCGGTAATGACCTTGAAGTTACAGCAACAAAGAGTGTCACAAACAGGGGAGGAACACTTCAAGCGGCAAACAGCCTCTTGGTAGATGCAAATAAAAACATCACAAATACAAGCGCAAAAATAGAAGCCAAAGATGTGACTCTTGTCTCAAGAGAAGGAAGCATCACAAACCAAAGATATGCAAAGTCCGTATCGTATGGAAAAAACGGCACGAAAGATGATAAAACACTTATAGGAGATGCCGCAGCAATCACTGCAAAAAACTCCTTGGATATTCAAGTTGCTAACAGCTTTACAAACAAAGGAAGCAGGTTAGCCGCAAAAGAGCTCAACATAGAAGCAAATGATGTTCAAATCACCACAACAAAAGATACAAAAGACTTTTTCGGCGGAGATTCAGACAACTACATCAAAGAGCAAAGCACAACTCACTTAGCCTCAAATATAGATGCAGACAATATAAATATATCCTCACGCAAGACGACAACCATACAAGGCTCAAACGTAAACGCAGCAGACTCCTTAAACATAAAAGCCAAAAAGATAGATGTGCTGGCGGTCAATAACACAAACTACAGTGAGACGCATAGCTCTTCTAGCGGGTTTTTGAGCTCAGAAGAGTCTACAAGCAAACATGCAGACTCAAAGAACATTGCTTCAAATCTTAATGCAAACAACATTGAACTCACAAGTACAGATGCAGGTATCACGCTTATCGGCTCAAAACTCCAAGCAAAGAGTACTCTTTCTCTGCAAAGCAAACAAGATATCAACATCCAAGCAGGGTATGATGGAACTCTTGATGAAACACATACGAAAAAATCAGGACTTTTTAGCGGCGGTGCCATCTACTCTAAAAGTGAAGACCTAGAGGGTAAACTCACAAAAACGGCAGATAACGCACAACTACTGGCTAAAAATATACTTCTGCACGCACAAGGTGATGTAGCGATGGAGGGTGTAGATATAAAAGCCGATGAACAACTCAATGCCTCTGCTAATAACATAGTCGTAAAAAATGTTCTCGATACGCAAAAGAGTTACTCCAAACATACAAAGATAACTATAGGAATGGGTGATATAGCAAAAACCCTCACGCAACCGCAGAAGCTCATCGAACATAAAAATGGAACTACATCCATTACCGTAGCAAAAGCAACTTATGATAAAACAGCACAAACCGTTGATGCTACAAAAGTGCACAGCTCCAACATCAATGCAGCAGACATCAACTTCAAGGCCGACTCCGCAGATAGCGCACAAGGAGATATTGCCATACAAGGTACAAACCTTCAAGCAAGTAACGACATTAACTTAAAAGCCTCCAAGAACATCACTGTTAAAGAAGCCAAAGAGCAAACAAGCACAAATAAAAAAGAGACACACGGCAAAGCAGAATTAAAAGTGCATGTGCGTAATGAGTATGCACAGATAGCCTACGCACTCAAAGTACTCAATCAAGCAAAAAAAGCACTCTCTCAAAGTAAAAAAGCATATGATAACTATAAAAAAGAGCTCAGCTCTCAAGAGCAAAAACTTCAAGAGTTGCAAAAAGACTACAAAGCACATACCAAGTATGTAGAAAAAGCAGATGTAGAAGAGTTTGAAAGCTTCGTGCAAGACCTTAGAAATGACAAACACTACTACGAAGCCAATATAGCATTGGCAGCAACAACCCTCGCCACAAAGACAACAGCCTTAGTAACACAGATAGCTAAAGCAGCCAGTGCGAGTGGAACATACGGCTTTAATGCAGGAGCGGAGCTTGACATTGATGCCCTGCAAAAAGAGTATGCATCTCTGCAACAAAAAAGCGTTGCTTCCAGACTCAAAGCAAATAACATTACTATGCAAGCAAAGAATAAAGTGAGCATACAAGGGAGTGAGCTAGAAGCAAAAAAAAGTATAAACATCGATGCAAAAGAGACACAAATAACAGCATCTTTAGATAGAAGCAGTAGTTCTGAAAAACAAAAACATGCCAACATAAGCCTCTCCTATGATCTCTATGGAGGGTTTGATGCACAGACACAAGCAGACAGACAAAAGAACTCTTCAAGTGAAAAACACTACACCAATGCAAAACTACACGCAAACACCATAAACATCCATACCAAAAACGATACAAACATAATAGGCGCTACATTACAAGCAGAGAAAGCACTTAACATCACGACAAACAATCTCAAAGTAGCCTCTGTCCAAAACAGCTCCAAATCACGCAGTAACTCAGAGGGGATGAGTGCAGGCTTTAACGCAGGTGGACTCTCTTCAGTAGGAGTAAACCAGGCAGCTGCTCACGCAAGAAAAAAAGAGACACTCCAAACAACGCTTTTAGGCAATGAAGTCAATATAAACACCACAAAACAGACAGAGATTCAAGGAGCTACCATTGCAGCGGTGGATGCTAAAGGAGAAGATAATAAAAGACTTCACCTAAAAACAGAGACACTCACAGTCTCAAGCCTCAATAACACTAACAACTCAACAAGCACCTCCGTAGCGGCACAAGCCGGAGGAAGTTATAAAGATAATAATGTAAACAGTCTCTCTTTAGACTACACAAACGACACACACCACTCAAAAACAAAAACCCTGGCAACCCTAGGAAGCGGAGATATACAAATAGCAGACAAAGCTAACTCCGACACAACAATGCTCAATCGTGATATAACAAACAACAAAGTAGATATCTATAACATCTCCAGCCATAAAGGACTCAAAGGGGAACTAGATACGAGGTTTGTAACGAAGGATGGGAGAAAAGCCATCGCAAAAGATTTTAAAGAGACAGGGAAAAATGTACAGATAATAGCCAAAGGTCTGCCTGAAGCAAACAATAAAAATATTATAATAGCCTCTATAGGAAAAGGACTTGATAAACTCTCCGGTATTACAGGAGGTATACTGCCAAGTAATAAATCTAACGGCGGACTGCTTGGTAACATCCCTGTAATGCTTGGGGATAATGACATTAACCATAAAATCATACAGGTAGTCACGGCAGATTCCCTCTATGCTAAGAACAATAAGGAGAACTTTATGCCCATAGAAGAGTCAGACTACTATAAAGCAGCAGATGAAAAAACACAACAAGCACTTCGCGCAAAAGGAATACTCATCTCCAAACATCCTGTAACAATAGACAAAGCAAACGCCACCTATCAAAACTTCACTAATGGTATGCTCAACGATGAGGGCCTTGCCATTAAAAACGCAATAGACCAAACAGCCTCAAAAATAGTGACCCTAAACTATAACCCAACCCACGGTTTCTTTGGAGATGCCTTAGAATCAGGAGTAGATAAAGCAGGACTCGGCACAACAGGAATAGCCAAACAGACAGGAGCATTCATAAATGATGTCACGACGGCAAGAGCCAAAGAGGGAAGTAACTTTGCAGCACACTCCCAAGGAAACCTTCTAACCAAATCGGGCATAGAGTACCAAAAAGAGCATGGAGGATTTATGGATAGGAGTTACTTTATAGATACAAAATTTAAAGTCGACGATCCACGAAGGGAACAAGCCATCCCAACCTTTGCAGGATATGGTTCG
>JALWON010000066.1 GCA_027083475.1 Sulfurimonas sp. | reverse complement strand
AAACTCATGCTAGGACAAGCATTTGATTTACCAGTAGATAAGAAAACAGCAAAAACATTGCTCGATGGAAAAGATAGTATTATAGAGAAAACAATCAATGACTTAAGTAATGGATATGATGGTAATGCTATGGCTGAGCTTGAATATGAAACAGTATCACAATATGAAGATAGTCCTCAATTCAAGAAAGATTTGAAAGGCTTGGTCCAATATGCAATGAAAAATCATAGTGGCATGTTTGGAGAGCCTGAGCATGCAATAAGTGGACTTGTCGAGCTTCTAAGATATAACTATGCAGTAGCACATGGACTTAAATTCAAAACAGGAATTATGCTTGAGACAGATGCTATTACATCAGGATATGGCATTAAAAATATGCAAGTACCTATCCTGTATGGAAAAGACATTAATGCTCAAATAACAGAACTTGAAAAAGTTGGAGTATTTACCAGTGATAAATCAAGCTATGGGCAACGAGTTGAAGATGGCAATGAAGATTCATATGAGGAACCAGCGAAAGAACTCACTAATGCGCTTAATGCTTCTGGAGTAAAAGTTCCATCTGCAATATTAAAACTGATTGATCCGAAGATAAAGATGGATGGCGAAAAGATCATAAAGATAAGTAGAAATTTCATGAAGAACCCATTCATGGTGTTAAACTATGGAAGTTCTATTAGATCAATCGTGAAATCTACAGCTAGAATTGCAGAGAATGAATTTTACTCAAAAGTCAATGAATACTATAGTGTTAAAAATCAATATGCAAAAGCAAAGAAAGGAACTAGTGAATCTGAAGTATTAAAGCAACGTGGTTCAGAGCTTCGCAAAGAACTTGAAGACATAGGAGTTGCAATTGGGAACCAAGACTATGGCAGAATATTCACTAAAACAAAAGATTTTCGTCTTCACCAAAATGAATTAAACAAATTAAATGGATACATAATTCCTAGCAAAAAAAATAAAAATGCATTTGGTGTTGTGCTTGAAAAAGTACTGTCTGATAAATATAAACCATTTATTGCTCTCACAGAAAATATGAATGAGATATTTACATTCCAATTCAGACTGGCCAAGAATGTTCTTGATAGAAAAATACGTGAAGCTTATGAAAAAAAAGTCAAAGACCTGATGGAAGAAAGCGGAAGTACTAAAGAGCAAGCTAAAAGACTTGTGGCTCCAATAACAGAAAAAGAAATGACTGATATGATTCAGGATCTATCTGATGTATTCCCAGTACTAAATAGTGTTCTCGACACAGATGAAGGAATTAAGTCTCGACTCTTGATAGCAAAAAAACTAAAAGCATCTGGTAGAGATGGAGATGTTGAGCTACTTGGAAATGTTGCAAGTCCTGGACTGAGACTCAAGAATAAAACAATTGATCACTCACAAATGGAAGTGTATAAACTTATCGAAGCGTATAGCTCTGGCGCAGTGGTTCCAATTCACTACTTCGATGGAAGTATACAAGCAAAAGTATTAAGTAAATATATTGCACTTGGAGTGCACGATGCAAACTACTTCAATATAGATGATGTAATAGACGGAACCAGAGAATACAACAAGCAATGGCTTGAGTTAAACAAAGATTATCATTTGGTTCATGAGACAATGCAATCTTTCATAAGAACAATGAAATCAAAAGAAATTACATCAGGCGATCTTGATGTGCTGTCAATTGTGCACAATAAAGAAAATTATGATTATCTTGAGGCTATCACTCAACACCTAAAACAATTGCATGAAGTTGAAATATTGTCCGAGAATAATAGAGCTGAAATATTTTCCAAGAAACTAAATGTGCAACATGCATATGCTGAGGTGTTGGATGGAGATGGAAATACTGTTTCTGCTAAATACGAATATAATCCGAACTATGATGATAATGAACAAAGTAAATATGAGAAAAAG
>JALWON010000065.1 GCA_027083475.1 Sulfurimonas sp. | reverse complement strand
TATATCACCTATAAATATATTTATATTCTTTTCATCTGCAGCTTTTAATATCCAGTCGTTATAGCTCAAACTTTCATCAAAAAGTACAATAGAAAAATTTTCATCTCTTACCTTTTCTATGCCTAATTGATAATTTTTCATAGCAAAATAGACAGTGCAGTTTTTTTTCTGAAACTCTTTAGCTAATACAAGGCATCTTGTTACATGTCCGAATCCTATCCTCTTTGAAGCATCACACCTTATGAGAATATTTTTCACTAAAAAGTCTCTCTTATTTCTTTAAAAGGTCGTAACCCGTCACTCGGATCAGCTCGCCATAATCTATCTTTTAGTTCACTGGGAGCTGGCTGCTTTATGCCATTACCATCAGCTAAAAAACCTTCATTTATGAGTTTAATTGTACTTTTTATGTCATTTGGCAGCCAACAATGACCTGACTCAAACTCCTCCCCTTTACCGTCAATATCCAAATGAAACTCAATCATAGAAGCATCATATTTAAATACTGCTCTTAGAAGCACTGCACTAGATACCGAATGGTCTGAAAGTCCAACATCACACTTAAATGTTTCTCTTAAAGTTTGTATAGCTGATACATTTGCCTCTTTTATGGGTGTAGGATAGCCTGAAATTGCATGGAAGAGAGTTAATTTTGCATCGCTATATTTTCTAAAAGTATTTACTGCGTGTTCTATCTCTTCTAATGTTGCCATACCTGTTGAAAGCACAAGGTTTTTTCCAGTTTTAGCACATGCTATGATAAGGTCATCCCATAAAAGCTCATAAGATGCTATTTTGTAAAAGTCAACAAAAGGTTCTAATTCTGCAACGGCCTCAAGATAAAAAGGGGTGCAGCTAAACTCCATCCCAAGAGAATGAGTGTAACTAGACAATTCGGGCAAAAAATCTACAGGTAACTCCCACTTTTTTCGTTTCCTATGTTCTTTACTTTTAGCAAGAATTTCTGGTGCAAAAAGTTTGTCAATCTTAAAAAGTTGAAACTTAACAGCATTGCAGCCTATCTCTTTTGATATATCTATAAACTTTTTTGCTCTTTGAATATCTCCGGAATGATTACTAGAGACTTCGGAAATAATGTAGGTTCGTTTGTTTATTTTCCCCTCATCAAATTTATCTTTATGTAGTACACTATACATAAGTTCTGCTCGTCTAAAATCTTCAGGGGTATCTATGTCTTGGACTAACTCTCTTGGTAAAACTATGGGAATACTATCTTTACCAAAAGGTATATCTGAAAACTCTTTATCTACTCTCTCCCAGTAAAATTGTCCGGCATCTTGATAAGCTTCTTCTAGATCTTGTGAGCGGGTTTTAAAATGTTCTGGAGTAAACATTTGACATCTGTCATTTTCAGTGATTCGAAAGGTTCTCTGTACGGGAAAGGGCATAGTCGTTACACTAAAAGCCATTTTCACATCAGAATTTTTAAGTGCTTCAAAACCTTTTTGAAGATATTTGATTTGTAAAAATGGTGCTGTTGGATAGATAGTACAAACATAGTGCAACTTTTCACCCTTTGTTTGCAAAAATTTAATGGCATGCTCAACTGCATCACCGCTTGATGAATAATCGTCACTCAGCTCTTTAGGACGCATGAATGGAACTTCAGCCCCATACTCTTTAGCTATTTTTGCAATCTCTTTATCATCAGTTGAAACTATTATTTTATCAAAAAGTCCTGATTTTAGGGCAGTTTCAATGGAATAAGCGATGAGTGGTTTGCCGTGAAAAAGCTTGATGTTCTTTTTTGGAATGCGTTTACTTCCTCCGCGAGCAGGGATGATGGCTACAGCTGACATCGGTAAAAATCACCAAATTTTTGAAAAATCAAAAGATAAGTCATTCTGACATTTTGATATTTCAAATTTTACAGTTTCATCATAAGTATCTAGGAGTTTAATATAT
>JALWON010000064.1 GCA_027083475.1 Sulfurimonas sp. | reverse complement strand
ATATAACGATGTCACTGCCACTCTGTATCCAATGAAAAGAGGCATCACCCTTTTGTTTTCCCACAAATTGTGTGCCATCAGGCTGTATGAAGGTAATCTTTCTATCCAAAGCGGGTGCGCCAAACGCAGCGATATTAAGTAAAATAACAACAAATAGAGTAGTTAAAATTTTCATATTTTTTCCTTATTGTTTTATGACTTTGAGAGTCATTTCGCGTTTTGAGTAGTCTTCATTTATCACCTCGACGCTATAACCACTACTCTTACCACCATACAAATTTGTGTCACGAATAACATCACCTTGTGTATAGACATCCCCAAAGTCAGCATATATACCTTCTGTATCTGTCATACGAGTTGATGTATCTTTTTCCACCAATTCAACCATATAGTGATTGTAATATGTCTGTCTTCCATCTTCTGTATTATCATCTTTTTTTGTATCAACATGATACATCATTGCAAAAAGTTTATTGTCCCCAAACGCAGCATCTGCCTGTGAGAGGCTAATATCTGAGTTACTTTTTGCCGTGTCTCTACACTCAAGTAAAAAGTACTCATTTTCTTTAGAAGTGGTCAGTTTTACAAAATCTCTACCGCTACAGCCAAGGGTTACTTCAGCACTGCCATAGAGTATTGTTACATTTGTATCAAGCGGTGCATCTAATTTATTAAAGGCACTGTATTGTGTTGGTGTTTCTCCTGCGTAAGAATCCGAGGGTTGATATGCCCATGAACCACCGCTCATAATGTCATACCAGCCAAGTCCAGAACCACCACCGTCATCATAGTAATCCTTTAAAAAGAAAGCTGCATGCCCCAGCTCATGACACATAACACCAATGGTCGCCTTATGGTCACCATGATTTGCACCAAAACGAGCATAAGTACCTGATGTTAAATTATCTCCTGTATATTTCATCACATAAACACCATCGACTTTCAGTGTAGAACTACTAGGAAATGACCAAGCATGTGCCCAAATAGAATGATTTACTGGATCACCATAAGATTCTTCTCCTCCTGCAACTATAAAAATAATTTGCAACTCTCTTGCACTCAAAGTACCATCGCCATCTTTATCAAACGCGGCAAAGTCCACATTGTCCACTACTGCTGCGTTTGTAATGGCATTTTTTATCTCTGTATCTCTAAAAGTTGTATCGTTACTGCCACCGGGATGGTTTTTATTCATATTAACTATGATGATGCCATCATCAACAGTGCCCTGCGTTTCATGTATAGGCGTAAATTCTATTTGATTAAAAGTATTTTCTGCATACCACTGATTTACAGAATTTTTTGTCACATCAAATATTTTGTCATGCCAAAGAGAAGGATTACTCTCTGAATAATTATTCCAGTTCATTACAACCACTAATGTCGGTAACCTATCTTTCATAACCTCATGGATGTCGTTTATCTTCACATATACTTTTGAAGCATTACTCTCTCCTGCAGCATTTGTCGCATAAACATCAAATACATAACCATACTGCGTTTCATAATCAAAGCTTACCTTGTTTTTAAGTGTACCATCACTTAAAACTTCAAAATTTGTTGTGTCATCAATTCTATAAGATGTAATGGCAGAATCACCGCTAGAATTTACATCAATATAACCCAATACTGTACCTACAGGTATATTTTCATCCACACTCAAGTTCATATCATTTAAAACAGGCTTCTGTACCATAGTTGAGTTTGTATCTGTCGAATTCGTATCTGTTGTAGGGTTTGTCGTTGGAATTTCACATCCACTTACTAAAAAAACCAGCACAACCCCAAACAGTGTGCTACTTACACTTTTGAACATTTTTCCCCAATAGTTATGAATATTTTTTATAATAGCAAAAACAAAAGTAAAATCTACTGAAATGGCTTGACCCTTAAATAAGAACTTAAAGGATTTTATACTATAATCGCGTCTATATAAC
>JALWON010000063.1 GCA_027083475.1 Sulfurimonas sp. | reverse complement strand
TGTGAAGAGTGTTTTTTAAGCAAATTTTGTAAATCAAAAGAGAGTTTTAAAGTTTAGGTATGCAAAGTGCTTGAAAAGATTATGATAAAAATAGTTCCCTTTTTACTTTTAAGCCTTTTCTTTGCTGGCTGTGTAAACAAACACGGCATCTCTGCAAAATACTATAGTGATTGCGAAGAGTACTACGATATGCAAGGCTATTACCATAAAGAGTGTGGCAAAGATGACATCATCACATACAAAGAGATGCAAGAAAAAGCAAAACAAGGCTATAAAAAAGTAGTCGATGTCACCACAGAGTACATCACAGGTGAAGCACCAAAAGCAAAAGAGACACCAAATGTTTGGTAAAGAAAATTTTAAATTTTTTGAAAATCAATGATAGCTTCACATTGCCTTTTGAATTTTGGTAAACCATTTCTCACAATCCACTCAACAATAGCCAAATTCACACCTTCATAATCATGAGCAATATAAGTTCTCACATCATACATGCCCTTTATATCTCCATCATCAAAAGCACTCAAAATATCATCTGCATGTGCCCGTTTCAGTTTGTTAAATTGTTCAGCTATAGCAGTTAAATGCATTAATATTGCAGGTCGTTGTGTCACAGAATCTTCTAAAGCTCTCGTAATACCACCACTGTTGTGAACAATTTGCTCTATATAATCTATCTTCTCAAGAATCAAATAAATTTTACTCATAGATTCTTTAGACATATATGGCTCTATCTATAATAAATTTTTTGCCCGTTTTGCCCATACCCGTACTATCAGCAAGGTCAACTTTAAGCCCAAGTGATATACTCATTTCTCTTTGAATCTCGTTAATTCTTGCAAAAGCACTAAATCCATATAGAGAAGCGAATTTCGGTGTAGCCTCCACTAAAACATCAACATCACTATCTGCTGTAGCTTCATCACGAGAATATGAACCAAAAAGTGCTTTAATAAGAAAACCCTCATCTTGGTACTTCACTTTAACATTACGAAGATACTTAAGTATTGATTCTTTATCCATGCTTGTATTGTATCATATGTTTGGTAAAGAAAATTTGCTGTACAATTACGAAAATTTTTATAAGGAACTTTTATGGATACAGGATTAATTCTTTTCTTTGTAGGTGCAAGTATATTTGGTGTTGGGATTGCTGTTATATTTAGTGTAGATAGTATTAGTGGTAAACTTTTTGGGGCTCGTGACGAAACAGAGAAAAAAGACTAAATCTACTTCAAGGCTATAAAAGTCGCAAAATTTGCCCAGCGAAAAACCACTTCACAGTGTGAAAACCCTGCATTTTTTGCCATTTTTATATTCTCTTCCTCACTGTAAGGCACAAGCACATTCTCTAAAGCTTCTCTTTTTTGCACAATCTCGTACTCCGAGTAGCCCTGCTCTTTTTTAAAATCATAATAACACTCTATCAAATCTTTATTCAACTTCGGCTCATGGGAAATAACCTTTTCACTAAAAATAAACACTCCCTTCTCTTTGAGTGCATTGGCTATTTTTTTGACAAGCTCTTCTCTTACAAGCGGTCGAATAAACTGTAAAGTATAGTTACTTACAAACACATCTGCCTCTTTATAGTCATACTCTAAGATGTCGGCATTTTGCACTTCTACTTTTGCCCCAAAAGCTTCACACTTGCGTTTTGCTTGGGCGAGCATGGCATCGGAATTATCCAGCCCTATTAACGAAGCATTGACTTTGAGTTTACGATGAATATTTAAAAGCAGCGTCGCTGTCGAACAACCCAAATCATAAACAGTACCATTTTCAGAGAGATTTTTGTGCACAAAAAATTCTGTAATATCTTGCGACTCTTTATAAAATGGCACACTGCGTGCAAGCATATCATCAAAGACTGCAGCTACTTCTTCATCAAATTCAAACTGTTTTTTTATTGGTTTTGCAAATACTTTATCATTCATGGTTATAATTTTATCTAAATTAGCCTATAATTTTCTAAAAAAGGTTTTGCATGAAATTTGACACTTCTTTTTGGATGATGTTTGCGTTTATTGTTTTTATGATTTTAGGTATCTGGAAAATCTGGGCTTTTTTACCCACAAAACAGCTCCAAGATGATGATACAACAGAAGCTTCACAAGAGGAACTCCTCGCCCTCATGTTAGAGACTATTCAAGCACATCAAGGTAAACTTACAGAAGATGCTCTCTTTCTTGCCATGCAAAAATCAGATAAATTTGATGCAAAACACTACTGGCGTTTTAACCTGAACAAACTCAAACAACTCCTGCAAAAATTCTACATACAACATCCAAATGTCAGTAGTATTCAAGCAATATATGAGGAGATTTTATGCAAATAGACTACCAAACACAAACACCCTTTTGCTATGCAAACTACTTCGTGATTGCATTTGTACCCATACTCTTTTTTATTACAGCTTTTTTAGGCTATTTGCATCTACTCCCTTTGCATGTTCCCATACACTCCATCGTCATGCTTGGTTTGATACTTTTTGTCTTTTTACTTTTCATAAGGCACAATGCCAACTACTCTATTTGTAAAATGCGCGCTACACATGGGAGTGTCATCAAGGCACTTACAGAGAAACTCGCCCTCAACTCACTCACTATTCATACACAAACAAAATCTATCTTAGATATAGAAAAATTTTTAAATGCCTATTATAGTGATGTACGTAATGACAATTTTGCTTCCATTGGAGCTTCCATATTTCCAATGTTGGGAATTTTAGGGACATTTATTGCCATTGCTATCTCTATGCCAAACTTCTCTGTGAGTGACACACAATCCTTAGACCATGAAATCTCTTTACTCCTGAGTGGTGTTGGTTCTGCATTTCTGGCTTCAATTTATGGTATTTTACTCTCTTTAATTTGGACATATTTTGAGAAACGCGGTATGAGTAAGGTGCATAATTTTTTCTCACTCATTGAAGATGAACTCTCGTATAAAGTATGGTCACAAGATGAACTCACCATCTATAAATACACACAATACGACCTCAAACAGAACAAATTTCTAGCGGCAATGAAAGAGACTTTTAGTCTTGATTTCATTCAAGAACTCAATGTGCATCAGCAAAAAAGTTATGAAAAAGTGATGGCAGATACAAACACGAACTTCGCACAGATTGCACAAACGTTGCTCAATGTTTCTCGCGAACTCCAAAACACACTCACGCAACTCAACCATAACAACAATGCCATCAAAGCACAAGCAGAGATTGAGCAATCTATCCGTGACTTCACAAACACCACCAAATCTTTTGAGCGAACCATGCAAACCCAAAGCAGTACCCTCAACCACTCTCTTAATCAAACTTTTGATAAAATCGACAATGAAATCGGTCAAATCGTTATAAAGCTTGCAGACTTTGCTTCGCATGTATCGCTAGAGAGCAGTGCCGTACAAGAGAGCATTGCTGCTTACCACACAGCAGTAGCACAAGCAATAAAAGAGCACTAAATGTTCTTAAAAAACAAAAGAGAATCAGAGACAAACTTTTGGATTTCTTATGCCGATTTGATGGCAGGATTACTCTTTGTTTTTATTCTTGTTATTGGGGCTATTGTTGTCAAATCAATGGTACTCAAACAAACCCTTGCTTCAAAGGAGAACTCTTTAGAAAACTCTTTGAGTGCTTTACTACTACGAGACAAAGAGGTGCAAAAGCTCAAAAGACTCTTAGCCGCTCGAAGCAGTGAACTCAATACAAGTAAAGAAGCCCTGCTCATCTCAAAAAATGCCCTGCAACTTAAAACACAGGAGATAGAAAACCTGAACAACATTCTTCTCGCACAAAACACACAAATAGATGACTTTAACAACAAAATCATTCTGATGCAAAATCTACTTGATGAGTCCAATGCAACACTCCAAACACAGAACAAAAAGCTCCAAGACTATGCAAACCAAGTACTTGTCCTCTCAAACTCCTTAACAGCTAAAGAGGATGCCCTCAAACTTCAAGACAAAAAGCTTTTAACCCTGCTGCACTCCCTCGATAAAAAAGCAACACAGTATGATACACTGGTGGCAAAAATGCAGTCACAAAAAGCCCGCATCAAAAATCTCACAGGTGTCAAAATCCGTGTGATTGCTGCGTTAAAGAAAAGTCTTGGTAAAAAAGTCTCTATTGATGCACAGAGTGGTTCCTTGCGTCTCGCATCCAATATTTTGTTTACCAAAAACAGTGCCATTTTAAAACCCCAAGCAAAAAAGGAACTCAAAAAGATTTTCATCAATTATGTCGGAGCATTAACAGCTAACAAACAGATAAAATCACAACTTGACCGTATCATTATAGAAGGGCATACCGATAGTGACGGGGGTTATCTCTTCAACCTCAATTTATCGCAAAAACGTGCCTATGCTGTCATGAACTACCTTTTAAGCCTGCCTTTTACACAACAAAACCATCTCAAATCACTTCTTGTTGCAAGTGGACGTTCCTACCAAGACCCTGTTTTATATAAAAATGGCAAAGAGAACAAACAGGCTTCAAGAAGAATAGAGATTAAATTTCGTCTCAAAAATGATGATGCAATGCATGAAATAGAGAGTATCTTAGAGTATGAATAATTTTGAACCAAAATATACCAAACTCGCCTCACACTACTTAGATGAGAAACTTCAAGCACTTCGCAAACAAAAAGAAAAAAACTCTCTTTTGAAAACTATTTTCAAAAAGTTTAATTTTGTGGTATAATCGAACTATGAAAAAAGAAACATCAAAAGAAGTTGGCAAAGGACTTATCGCCTTTGGAAACCTTATAGGTGGTTTATCTATTGTAAATGGTCTCTTTGGTGCGAACCATAATCTACCAGCAATAGTAACCATCGGAGTAGTTATCTACTCTGTTTCTATGCTTTATATTACAGGCATAAAACTTATCAACAAAGGAGCAGACTAATGGAAGGATACATTGCAGTAGCTATTTTAGCAACTATGGCATTTATAGCTTCATTTTTTGTGAAAATAGACAATAAGGCAAGTCACCATTAAACTCTCAAAAAAGCTATGAACAAAGCACTCCAAAATGTACTCTTTTACCACCAAGAGACAAAACACTCGCAACAAAGATATGCCCGTTCTTTAGGCTACATGGATTGGGCGACACAGCCAGATGCTTTTCGAAACTATGAGCCGACAAAAAAAATCATGCTCCCCTTATCTGAAAATAACCCTATGCCGCCCTACTCGCTTTTGGATGCGTCCTTGCCAAATGCCCCTTTGCTCAAAGAATCACTCTCCCAACTCTTACAGTTTTCACTCGGCATTGCAGCTTGGAAAGTCTCTGGAGGCAGTTCTTGGGCTGTGCGCTGTAATGCTTCGAGTGGCAATCTGCACCCTACAGAATCCTATATAGTACTTCCACCTGTTTTTCAAGAACAAAATAACAAAAGTACTATTTTTCATTATGCACCCAAAAACCATGCCTTAGAGATTTTAGCAGAGTTTGAAACATCTTTTTGGGAGCATCTTGAGAAAGGGAGTTTTCTTCTAGGACTCTCAAGTATCGTTTGGCGGGAAGTGTGGAAGTATGGAGAGCGTGCCTTTCGATACACACAACTTGATGTCGGGCATGCATGGCAAGCACTTGTGGTCTCTGCAAAACTCTTAGGCTGGAAAATTACCAAACTTGATACCATTGCACATAGTGATATGACAAAAATAATGGGTTTAGACCAAAAACAACGATTTTTTGAAAATGAAATTGCCGATATGTTGCTCCTTGTATCACCCACACAAACAGAGACAAAACTATCACTCGATATTCTTTTACAAGACCTCCCTAAAAGCTACCAAGGTCAAGCAAACAAGCTTAGCCATTCAATGCAAGATTGGAAAATAATCGATACAATTGAGCAGGCAACATCACAAGATCATCAAGCACAAACCAAAGTAGAAAAATGCAAAGTATCACGAAAACCCTCTGCCAATGCAAAAGACATCATCTTAAATCGCCGGAGTATTCATGTGATGGATAAGGAACAATCTTTCATAACACAAGAGCAGTTTCATATACTCTTGCAAAGTGTTGCAGGTTCACTCGATGGCAATGAAAATGCTACTCATTTAGTCCTCTTTGTGCACCGTGTGCAAACATACGAACAAGGGCTCTACCTGCTTCTAAGAAATGAAAAAGAGAAAGAACTTTTAAAAGGGCTTATGCATAGTACATTTACATGGGAAAATACCCCATTTAAGCATCTCTATATTTTAGAAAAAAACAATTTCCAACTCCAAAGTAAAATCATCAGTTGTAATCAAGCCATAGCAAGCGATGGGGCATTTTCACTTGGCATGCTCTGCAACTACACCCAAGAACTCCATGATTATGGAGCACAAAGGTACAAAGAACTCTACTGGGAGTGTGGTGCCATCGGACAACAGCTCTATCTTGAAGCGACTTCCCTTGGACTCTCAGGCACAGGAATTGGCTGTTTTTTAGATGATATGATGCATGATATTTTAGGGCTCAACAGTAAGCATTTTCAAATTTTATACCACTTTACAGTAGGTCGTGGCTATGTCGATAGTAGAATTCAAACACGCCCTGCCTACTCAAAACCAAGAATCATCTAAACAATCCTCTTTGGCTTCTTGTAAAAACTCTTTATACTCTGTGGCGTTTTTATCGAGTTTTTTATACTCCTCATACACAAAACCTTTAAAGAGTGCATCATCCAAACAGGCACAAAGTTTTGTGTCATTGGTATCTTTACACGTACTGAGCATCTCCTCTTTTTGTTTCTCATCCCATCCAACATAAGAGTTATAGTAGGGGTAAAGTGCCCAGATGGCAAAGCCAATTGTTAAAACAATATTGATGATGTATTCTCTCTTTTTTGTTGCCATATATTTTTTTACATCTAAGAAAATCAATACTAAAAAAACTATCTCTAAACCTATATTAAACCAATCACTCCTTAAAAAATCAAACACTTTGTAGCCTCTTGATAGCTTGAGAGCACATTGTCAAACCAAAGGTAGCGGTGACTCCCATAAAACTTCCTTTCTCTTTCACAAGTGCTGCTTCACTTGAGAAAATGACGGTGTATTTTTTACTAAACCTGCGTTTTTTGAGTTCATAGCGAATTTTTGAACCAAATTTATCTCCGTAAGTTTTCCAAATATCTGCCACCTGCACTTTTGTAGGATCCATGCGTTTGGCACTGCCAAAAGAGGAGATAAGTTTTTTATAACACTTTTGAGCAAGTGCGAGTTTTGCATTTCTATCATCAATGGCATCAAGTACTAAATCATACGGCTCAAAATCAAAAGCTTGCACCCATGCTTCATCCACTCTTGTATTGATGATTTGCACTTTTGGATAGTGTTGTTTAAGGGCTTCTACTTTAAGTTCATTTTCATGCAATTCCGACCACATTTGACGATTTTGATTTGTCACATCATAGGTATCAAAATCAACAATCGTTATATCTGTAATGCCACTACGATAGAGACAATCCAAACAAAAACTGCCAACACCTCCGACTCCTAAAAGAATCACTTTGGCATTGCTGAGTTTTACAAAATCCTCTTTTACAAGAAGTTTTATTCTATCGTATCTATTCATGGAGTAAAAAAGCATGCAAAGCACGTATCAAGATTTCATTATCTATAGGTTTGGCAATAAACTCATCCATACCTGCTCCTAAAAATCTTGCTCTATCTGTCGCTAAAGCATTGGCTGTTAAAGCAATAATCGGTGTATGTTTTAAAGCTTTCTCTTTTTCTATTTGTAAAATCTTTTTCGTCGCTTCAATACCATTCATTTTTGGCATATTCTCATCCATCAAAATCAAATCATATTGCTCTTTTTCAAACATCTCGACTGCCACAAGACCATTCTCTGCCATATACACATCCAAACCTAAATCTTCTAAAATAATCTCAATCAGCATCTGATTTGTTTTATTGTCTTCAACAACTAAAATTTTCCCTGTAAGTTTTTGTTTTAAATCAATTTTTTGACTCTCTTCCTCATCTAAGACTCCAAAATCATCCGCTTTAATGAGTGGTAAGCTAAAACTAAACTCGCTCCCCTCTCCAAGCACACTACTTACTTCTATTTTTCCATGCATCGCATTGATGAGTGCAGATGAAATAGAAAGCCCTAACCCAGTTCCCCCAAACTTTCTTGTTGTTGAGGCATCTTCTTGGGTAAAAGCTTCAAAAATTTTCTCAAGATTTTTTTCATCAATACCAACACCTGTATCTTTTACTGAGAAACGAAGTAATTCTTGAGTGGTGTCATAAGCAACTCGCATAATCACCTTCCCTCCTTTTGGAGTAAATTTCAGAGCATTACTTAAAAAGTTAGAAGCCACTTGCTTGATACGAACAACATCCCCAACAAAAAAACGCGGTAAATCTGGAGAAAATTCCACATGCAGTTCTATCCCATTTTCCACAGCTTTTTCATAAAAAAGATGCCCTATCGTCTTAAAAGGTTTTTTTGTTGCAAATTTTCTTTTCTCTAAGAGCATCTTGCCACTCTCTATTTTAGAAAAGTCTAAAACATCATTAATAATCGTCAGTAAAGTCAATCCAGAATCTTTAATAATGTTAAATTGTTGCTGGCGTTCTTTAATCGTCTCCCCCGCTTTTAAAATATCTACAAAACCAAGCATTGCATTTAAAGGGGTACGAATCTCATGACTCATACCTGCTAAAAATTCAGACTTCACTCGCGAAGCATTTTCAAGTTCTAAAATTTTATTTCGCAGAGCTGATGTTTTTTCTTGGACAATTTTTTCAAGATCTCTATTAGCTTGTGTAAGTTCTTTGGATGTTGCTTCTATGAGATGCGAGAGTGCTTTTTGTGTTTGACTTGTTTCAAAAATTTTATCATTCAGATTTTTATCCTCGAAATGGTACTCTTGTATTTCATCATGTTCACTCAAAGAAATCACAGTCATTGTCTGATTTAAAAGCTCACAATCTTCCGCTTTATAGAACTCACCATAAGTAAAAAACCCACTTGTCGGCGCCATATTGGCAAAAGGGGTAAGTTCTGTTGCAACATTCTCTTCTAAAAAGCGTCGCCGTGCCATACAAGAGTAGATAAATACAGATTCAACAGCTTTTGTAGTAAATACATCTTTCGTATAAGAAGACTCTTTTAAAATCATCCCACTATGCCCATAGCCAAAATGTACAGTATCCCCTACAGCTAAATTCCCTGCAAAAATCAAAGAACCATCTTCCTCTTTTCCTAAAACTGCACGAGCGATTTTCATACCATCACGCATAATAATCAACGGAAATTCAATCCCCGTTGCAGGTAAAGCATCTGCTATCTCTTCTCCAAGGTAATGTGTATAAACATCAACTGCTGTTTTCCCATTAATCTCATACACTCTATTCTCATGTGCTTTGGTTATGATAAGTGCTTTTCCTATCTCTTGCCAGTTAAAACTATAGGCAGTTTGAATATGTAATTTTTGTGCATTAATTGCTACCCCAACAGCCCCGCTTGAGATAATACCCCCATTACAAAAAACATAAGTTGTCTCAAACGCAGCCCCATCTCCTGCCATGCCACCTGCTAAAGGAATATCACCAGAAATAGTTTTCACACCATTTAAAAAAGTCTCTCCATTGGAGTTTAATCCATCCGCAAAAAGAATCAGTGTTTTGGTATCCTCTTGTACTATTTTTTTTGCCAATGCTGCACCACATGTAAAACTATCACCAGAATGTTCAGCCATTGCTACATTTACTGTTGCCTTCTCAAAAGCACTCACACTCACAACCATTTTATCTGTACTCACAACATTTTCTAAAATTTCACCATCAGTTGTAGCCCCAATAAGTTTTGCTTGGGGTAAAACTTCTAAAATAGCATCAATAGTTTCTTGAATTTTTGCCTTATTGAGTTCTGAGCTAAAGAGTTGGACTAAAAGTGTTTTTTCCGCTACAAAATGGTGTTCTGTAACAAAATCTGCAAAATCATGCTTGTTTGTATAGTAGGTGTTTTTTGTTCTCATAGTGTTTCGCCTTGTATCCAAGTTTTTAAGGTCTGCATGCTTTTATAAGCACTCATGTCGAGCATAATAGGTGTAATAGAAATCAAGCCTGCCTCTATAGCTTCATAATCACTCATCCCCGTTTGCTCACGCGCAGAAAAATTAAGAGGGTGTAATCCAAGCCAATAGTACTCTTCCCCACGAGGATTTCTATGCAAATGCGCGTCATTCGCATAGTGTCTATACCCTGCATAGGTCACTTGCATCTGTGCCTCTTGTACATTTGAAGGGACATTAATGTTTAAAAGTTCTCGCTTTGGCAGAGGAAACTTTCCATTTTTTATCTTCACTACAAGTGTTTTAATACTCTCTTGTGCTAAGGAAAAATCGCCTGAGGGGTCACTAAAATCCATCACTTGCGAGATAGCAATAGAAGGAATCCCATGCAGTACTCCTTCCATTGCACCTGCAACCGTCCCTGAGTAGGTAATATCTTCACCCATATTCGACCCGCGATTAATTCCACTTACCAGTAAATCTGGCTTTTTTTCTGCAAACAAAGCACTCAAAGAGAGGTACACACAATCACTTGGTGTTCCATCTTCAAGTTTATAAAAATCATCATCCACACTCACAAAACGCAAGGGTTTTACTAAAGTAAGCGAATGTCCACAAGCTGATTTCTCATTGGCAGGTGCTACAACAATGACATTGACACCCTCAATTTCTTGTAAAACATCTCGTAATGCAAGCAGGCCTTTGGCTTCATACCCGTCATCATTTGTGAGTAAAATTGTATATTTATCTTTCATAACTTATATTTTATCAAATTATGTTTAATTTTACTCTATTAGAGTTCTTTCATAAAAGATAAAAATTATCCTTAAATAACAAAACTACTTTAGAGTAAAGCAGTTTTGTTAATAAAATTCTGATAAAATTCCTCCAACAAAAAAAACAAACACAAGGACATTTATATGTTAGTAACAAACGCAGCTCCAGATTTTACAGCTACAGCAGTTTTAGGTGACGGTTCAATCGTTGAAGATTTCAATTTCAAAGCAAATATGGGTGAAAAAGGAACAGTTTTATTTTTCTATCCACTTGACTTTACATTCGTATGTCCATCAGAGCTTATCGCTTTTGATCACAGACTTCAAGAGTTTAAAGATCGTGGTGTGAATGTTATCGGTTGTTCAGTAGACAGCCAATTTTCTCACTTTGCATGGAGAGAAACTCCAATCAATGAAGGGGGAATTGGAAGAGTTGGTTATCCACTTGTAGCGGACCTTACAAAACAAATCTCTAAAGATTATGATGTACTTTTTGGTGAAGCAGTTGCGCTTCGTGGTTCATTCTTAATTGATGGAAACGGAACAGTGCGTCATGCAGTTATCAATGACTTACCACTTGGCCGTAACATCGATGAGATGCTTCGTATGGTAGATGCAATGCAATTTACTGATGAGCATGGTGAAGTATGTGCTGCTGGTTGGGAAAAAGGTGACGAAGGTATGAAAGCAACAACTGAAGGTGTTGCTGAGTACTTAGCAAAACACGAAGAAGAGTTATAAAAAACACTCTTGAAAAGTAACGCACATGAGCGTTACTTTTTCCACCCCACTAAAACCCCTCCAAAAACAATCAAAGCAATACCACTCAATGTTAAAGTATCAGGAAAATTATCGCCTAACATCCAACCAAAGCCTATGGCAAAAGGAATGTTTGTATAGCTGATAACCCCTACAATGCTCAAGTTCGAAGCACTGTACGCTTTGGTAAGTAACCATTGAGAGAGTGTTGAAATGAGTGCCATAAACGCAATCATACTCCACAAATAAAGTGTATCTGGCACCATAAATGCAGGAAACAAAAATGCAAGTGAGTGCGGTACTTCTATAAATGGAGCGATGCTAAATAAAAGTGCGGGAAGCAAAGAGCCAACTCCTACAAAAGAGAGCACTATCACACGAGAATCATAAATGTCTTTAATCTTTTTGATGGTTGTATAGGCAGCTGCCGCAAAAAAGCCCCCAAGTATGCCAAGTATATGCTCATAAGAGACCACTAACCCAAAAGGCTTCGTAATCAAAACAACACCAACAAACCCAATCAAAAGTGCAAGAAGAGTGCGTTTGCTCAAATGCTCACCAAGCAAATAAAAAGCCAACACAGAGACAAAAAGCGGAGATGTTTTGTTGAGAGTAATCGCTTCTCCAAGGGGAATAACACTAATCGTGTAAAAGAAAAGTATCATCGCCGAAAAACCAAAAAATCCGCGTGTAAAAAGTAGATGAAATTTGCCACCTTTGAGTTTTGGCGGTGTGTGTCTCAAGGCTAAGAGAATCAACATTATACCTATAATATTTCTAAAAAAGACTATCTCCAAAGCAGACATATCTTCACTCAAAATCTTTGCCACTGCGCCATTCAGTGCAGAAATAAGTGCACTCCCAAGCATAAAAAGTATGCCACTTTCTATTTTTCTCACCAAGTTGAAATCCTTTATAAACTTAGTATATCTTATTTTTTCACAATTTCACAAACACTTCACACTTTTCAAGCTATAATTCATTTATATACATTAAAGGATGCACAATGAAATCAATCATAACAACACTCTTCGTACTTTTTTTAAGTACATCACTCCTTGAGGCAGCTGCTTTTACTAAGGATGCAAAACACAGAAGTACACAGGTACACATGAGTTCAGACAAACCACTCACAACTGGCAAAAATGTCTTTCTTTTAACACTCACTAAAAATGGCAAAGCCATAGATGCCAAAAGTGTTTCTATCAAAGCTTTCATGCCTGCAATGCCGGGTATGCCTGCCATGTCTTCAAAATCTGTTGCAAAAAACTTAGGCAATGGTAAATATGAAGTAAGTTTAAATATTGCTATGAGTGGTACTTGGCAAATACATATTTTTATCACACCAAAAAGTGGAAAAAAATCTCGTATTAAAACCTCTATAAATTTTTAGAGGTTTTTTATGAAAACTGCACTCATTTTTCTGCTTTTTCTTTATTTTCCTTTAGGGGCCATGACACTCGAGACTCTTGTACAAAGTGCTTTACAAAAAAGCCCTTCTTTAGCGTCTATCAATCATCGTATCGCCTCACTACAACACCTCGAATCAGTCGTGCATAATTTAGACAATCCCAATCTCACATATGCACAAAACACTCTTGCTCAAACTGAAAAAATGAGTAAAAAAACGCTAACATTCACACAAAAGCTTCCTTATTTTGGCAAAAGAGATGCACAAAAAGAGATATACACAGCAAAAGTCGATCTCGTAGCTGAAAATTTAGAAGAAGCAAAAGTCATGTTGGCAAAAGCGATTAAAACAGAGGCTTATACTGTTTGGGAGTATGAAAAAACATTTACAATTATAGAAGATTACGAAGATTTAACACAACAAAATATTGAACTTTTCGAGTCCTATACAAGTACATCAGAGAAACAGCATATGGGAATTATGTCTGCACAGCTTACCTTAAGTAATTTAAAAATTCAAAAAAATGCCCTCAAAGCAAAAATAGAGAGTAGCTATGCAAAAATCTCCTATTTAGCAAATCAAAAAGTCAATACACTCGATTTTCCACAAGCAATGATTCCCCTTCATGCATCTACGATTTCAGAAAAATCACTTGAGCATAATCATCTTTTCGCTGCCAAACAAAAAGAAGTAGCCCTCAACAAAGCCATGCTCTCAAATGCAACATTAAGTAAATACCCTGACTTTAAACTCACTGCAGGCTATAATTATAGAGAAAATTTTAGCAACTATGCCAATGTTGGAATTGGGATTACACTCCCTATTTATGGTACAGAAGAGGCGAAAGAACAAGCAGCTCGCCGTTCACTCTTAGCAACCCAAAGTGCAAAAAACGATCTAAAAATCAAAATACAATCGCAACTCCAAAGTGCTACTTTTGTAATGCAATCGGCTTTTGATATTTACCATATTATTCATGATGAGGCTCTGCCACAACTCGAACATATGTTTGCTTTAACATCCTCATCTATTACAACTGGTGGTGACCTTTTTAAATACATCGATATTTTAGTACAAAAATTAAAACTCGAACAAAGAAGTATCCGTGCCGTGGCTGATTATAAGCGTGCCGAGGCGGATATAACTGCCCTACAAGGAGAAATATAATGTTTCTAAAAACACTCACATTACTACTTTTGAGCCTGCCTATCATCGCCAAAGAGGCAACAGTGGAACAACTTTTTAATGTAACAACACTCAAAGTGCAACTCCAAGAGTCTGCTAAGATGCAAAAAAACTATGGCTATGTCAAAGTCAATGAGTCCAATATTTACGACATTAGCCCCCGTTTTGGTGGGTATGTGGAACAACTTTTTGGCGATACAATATACAAAAAAGTCAAAAGAGGCGAGCCTCTCGCCATTGTTTATTCACCAGAAGTACTCAAAGCAAAAGATGAGTACCGCAATACCCTGCGTTATGCAAAAAAACGTGCCAATACAGCAATGCTCAAAAGTGCAAAAGCCAAACTCCAACTCCTTGGAGTCAGTAAAAAAGAAATACAAAACATTCAAAAAGGAAAATACTCTCATAATACAGTCATTTACTCACCAATCAACGGCTATATTTTCAAAAAAAACATCAACAAAGGTTCTGCATTTAGGGCAAAACAAAAGCTTTTTACAATTGTCAATTTAGATGATGTTTGGGTAGAAGTCAAACTCTTTCAAGAACAGTTAGCAAGCCTAGAAAATATACAAAAATATGCTGTCAATTTTAAAGGTCTATCACACACCTACACAACAAAAAAGGCACTCGTATACCCAAATCTTGATCCAAAAATTGCCACAATGACCTTGCGTTTAGATCTCAAAAACAAAGAGCATAAAATTTTCCCTGGAATGTATGCCAATGTGACATCTTTTGAAAAAAGTGTCAAAAGACTGACACTCCCAACAACTGCCGTCATACGCAAAAATGAAAAATATTATGTCTTTGGGGTTGGAGAGTACGAAGGCGAGTATGAACCTATAGAGGTGGAAGTAAAAGTCATAGATGCCCATACTTATGAAATTCTCTCTGGCTTAAACGAAGGAGATGAAGTGGTCAATAATGCCCTCTTTATGATGGATTCTGATGCACAAATCAATGGGTTGTATTAATTATGATTGAAAAACTGATAGAATTAAGTATTAGAAATAAATTTTTAATACTTATGATGACACTCTTTATCACGATGGGTTCTTACTTTGCTCTCAAGCATACCCCTTTAGATGCCTTGCCAGACCTCTCACCCCCACAGGTGATTGTGCAGATTAAGTGGCCGGGACAATCCCCTGAAATCATAGAAGATCAGGGAACTTACCCGCTTGTTTCTCAGTTTTTAGCCATAGCAAATATTGATACTGTTCGTGGGTACTCAACCTATGAGAATGGACTTGTCTATATTATTTTTAAAGAGGGTACCGACCTTTACTGGGCAAGGAGTCGAGTTCTTGAACAACTTGCATCCATACAGTCACAACTCCCTGCATCTATGAGTGTTGCACTGGGTCCTGATGCTTCTGGTGTTGGCTGGGTTTATGAGTATGCCCTTTCATCAAAAACGAAAAATCTTGCACAACTGCGTACCCTGCAAGATTATTACTACAAATATGCCCTGATGGGTGTCGATGGAGTGAGTGAAGTCGCAACGATAGGAGGCTTTATTCCAACATATCAAGTAACGATAAACAATGACAATCTCATCCGTTACAACTTAGGTATTAAAGATATTGCCAGAGTTTTAAAAGCAAACAACAATGATACAGGTGGTCGTATTCTCATTAAAAATGGCTATGAGTGGATGGTACAAGCCAAAGGATATGTAAAAAACTTAGACGACATTAGAAAGCTTGTTGTCACCACAAAAGATGGTATTGGCATCACACTTGGTGATATTGCTCGAGTTGAGCTTGTACCAAAAGCACGTCGTGGTATAGCTGATTTGAATGGTGATGGAGAGGTTGTCGGAGGTATAGTCCTACTTCGCTATGGAGAGGATGTCTACTCTGCCATCAAACGCATAAAGAAAAAAATGCAAGCGTTAAAAGTCGATGGTGTTGATGTCACAACGGTGTATGATCGTTCAAGTCTCATTGAAAAAGCAGTTGAAACACTCAAAGGGACACTCATTGAAGAGAGTATTATTGTTGTCGTGATTATTGGACTCTTTTTGATGCACTTTCGTTCCTCTTTGATTGTCATTCTTGTCCTTCCACTGACTGTTGGGACGACATTTTTACTCATGTATATTTTTGGTATCGGCTCAAATATTATGAGTCTTGGAGGGATTGCTATTGCTATTGGGGCGATGGTTGATGCTTCTATAGTCATGATAGAAAATACCCATAAGATGCTTCATAAGTTTGAAGCAAAAGAGGGACGAATACCAACAAAAAGTGAACGTGTTGATGTCATTCTCAAATCATCACAAACTGTTGGTCGTCCTATATTTTTCGCACTTGCACTCATTGTTGTCTCTTTTTTACCTATTTTTGCACTCTCGGGACAAGAGGGGCTCCTCTTTGCACCACTCGCATATACAAAAACTTTTGCCATGGTTGCAGGAGCGATGCTGAGTATCACTTTAGTGCCTGTACTGATGGTCTTTTTTATTAAAGGCAAAATAGTGCCTGAGAAAAAAAACCCACTCAACAGATTTTTTATCTGGCTCTATCATCCTGTTATTGTTTATGGATTAAAACTCAAATACCTTGTGATTGTGGCTGTCATTGCTTCCCTTGGATTTATGTTTCCACTTTTTAACTCCCTCAAATGGGAATTTATGCCCATGCTCAATGAGCAAACCTTTATGTATATGCCTGTTACCCCTTATGGAATTAGTGTTGATCAGAGTAAGGCACTTACACAAAAAACTGACAAAATCATCAAATCTTTTCCTGAAGTTGCATCTGTTTTTGGAAAGGCTGGTCGTGCAGGTACAGCGACCGATCCTGCCCCGCTTGGGATGATTGAGACTATTATCAGACTCAAACCACAAAGTGAATGGAGAGCAGGTATGACCTACGAAAAGCTGCGTCAAGCAATGGAAGATGCCCTGCAAGTGCCGGGTCTTACAAACTCTTGGACCTACCCTATTCGTGGTAGAATTGATATGCTTCTGAGTGGAATTCGAACACCTTTAGGCATCAAACTCTACGGAAAAGATGCCAAAGGCTTACAAAAATATGGCAAAATTATAGAAGATACACTCCGTAACTACAAAGACACCCTCTCTGTTTTTGCAGATCAGGCAAGTGCTGGATACTACCTAGATATTGACATCAATGCATCAAAACTCCAAAGGTACGATTTAAGTAAAAATACCCTCTTAGAGTACACCGCTTTAGCTATAGGAGGCATGAAAGTTGCAACACTCTATAAAGGTTTAGAACGTTATCCAATCACCCTGCGTTTAGAGGAATCAGAGCGGCGTTCTCTTGAGAGTATAAAAAATATTTTAATTCAAACAAAACTCGGCTTTGTTCCCTTGCATACTTTTGCAAAAGTCGCTTACAGAGAGAGTGCTTCGGTGATTAAATCAGAGATGGCAACCCCTGTCACTTTCATCTACATTACACCAAAAGAGGGTGTGAGTGCAACGGCCTATAAAAAAGATGCCAAAAAACTCATTGATGCCATTCATTTTGAGAGTGGTTACTATGTAGAGTGGGCAGGACAATCTGAGTACCTCGAATCAGCCATGGCAAAGATACAGTGGATTATTCCTGCTGTGTTACTGAGTATTTTAGTGCTTATCTATTTTGCTTTGAAAAAAATGGTGCCTACCCTTATCGTCTTTTTCACCCTCCCTTTTGCACTGCTTGGAGGACTCATTTACATTGATATGCTCAATTTTGCTATGAGTATTGCTGTGATTGTTGGGTTTTTAGCCCTCCTTGGAGTAGCGGCTGAGACAGCAATAGTGATGATAGTCTATCTCCAAGAGAGTGTTGATGAAGCCAAAGATAAATTTGGTGACAAATTTGGGCTCAAAGAGTTAAATGCTGCTATTTATGAGGGAGCAGTACAAAGAGTCAGACCAAAACTCATGACTGTTTTTGCCATTCTCGCAGGACTGACACCCATCATGTATACTCATGGTGTTGGCTCAGAAGTGATGCAACGCATTGCTGCACCGATGCTTGGCGGGATTATTTCATCTGCTATTTTAAGTCTTGTTATCATCCCCATACTTTTTGAGATTTATGCTAAAAGAGAGCTATCGCAAGCATGAAACGCAACAAAGTTCCCCTCTTTACTCTCTTCTTTTTAGCACTCTTGTCAGCTTCAAATATCGATGCCAATATGCTTACAAGAACAAAAGTAATTATGGGAACTTTTGTGAGTATAAGCTTAGAAGCAGAAGATAAAAAACATTTCAAACCAGCATTTGCCCTGCTCAAAAGTGTAGATAATTCTCTCTCCTCTTTTAAAGAGGACTCTCCCATCTACAAACTCAACAAAAACAAAAATGCAAGCTTAGACTACTACTCCTATGAAGCCCTTACTTTAAGTAAGCATTACTACCAAACAACAGATGCTTATTTTAATATTGCTATTGGGAGCATTACAAAAGATTTATATAAATTTGGACAAAAAGAGCAACTCCCTACCAAAAAATTACTGCACACAAGCAACACTTCTTTAGAAGCTTTACACTTTAACAAAAAAAAAGCCACACTCTCACAAGCTATAAAGATTGATTTAGGGGGTATGGGAAAAGGCTATGGGGTTGATACGGTGGCTGCGTATTTTAAAACGCAACACATCCAAAAAGCCATCATTGCTGCGAGTGGAGATATATGGTGTTTACACCAGTGTAAAATCGAAATTAACAACCCTTTTTCAAAAAAGTATCTCGCTTCCTTTCACACTAAATCAAGAAACATGGGTATCAGTACAAGTGGCAACTATGAGCATTATGTCCAAAGTACACTCCATAACCACCTCATCAATCCAAAAACAAAATCTTCACAAAAGAATTTTATCTCTATTACTTTGATTTCAGAGTTAAAGAGTGCTACCCTTGATGCTTATGCAACAGCTGTGAGTGTAATGCCAAAAGCAGAAGCCTTTGCGTTTTTAAAAAAACAAGCCCTTGCGTTTATCATCTTAGATACAAACAAAAAACTGACAGTGAGTCAAAATATAAACCGCTATGTTGATAAACTACTCATAAACGATTGCTTTAACAAGTAACCAAAAAAGACACAGCATTAAAAGTTCAAGTAACACAAAAGAGAAAAGTTTCACAGAAGCAAAAAAAGTTACCCCTGCAATCATCAAAAAAGGAGAAAAAAGTTCTAAAAATGCAACTATGAAAGTAGTAAAGATAAGAAATTTTAATTTCTTTGAACTTCTCAGTTTTGTAAAGAGTAAAAAATGTAACAGCACCATAAAAAATATGCCAAAGCCAAAGATATGGGGTAAAATGATTTTTAAGATACCTGCACTACTTTTTGAGGGTATAAATTGTGCTTCATTTCCATTATAGTATCTAAGGACTTCCCCTACAGAAAAGCCTATTTTCTGCTCAAAAAGTAAAATGCTACTTGTAAGCAGTAAAAAAGAGAAGAGTAAAAAATAGAGTAAAGAGTACTTATAAGCTTTTTGCAAAGAAGAGTCTCCAAAGTCCATAGAGTGTCATATATGCAAGTAAGAAATTCCACAGATAAAAACTTCCAAGATAAAAAACAATAGCTTTTGGTGTCACAAAATAAGCAAGACCAAGCATGAGTATGCTACTTAATCCTGAGAGCATCAAAAGAGAAACCAACGGTGCATTTATCAGTTTTTTTGTCGCTACTCGAATGTAGACTGCACTCAGCGTAAAAGAGACCATCATGATAAAAAAAATCTCTGTATGGATATACTCTAAAAAAGAAGCTTGTGAGAGTGGGTCGATAAAATTTTCTTCACTACCAAAGAGGGTTAATGCCACAGAGTCGAGAGTCAAGCCAAAACTAAAAGCTTTTACAAGAAGATTAGCAGTGAGATACAAAAGTATAAAAAAAAGTAAAAACTGCAAGATATTTTTCATACCCTGCTCTTTTTTCAAATCTTTGATGAGTGTAAAACGCAACTATTTACCTTTAAGAAGTTGATTATAAAGAGCAAACGCAATGCGAGAGGCATCAGTCACACTTCTCGCACTTAAGGTTGCCCCTGAGATACTTGGTATTTCATGAGAGAGATGAAGCATTTTATCTGTATCTCTGTTTTGAAACTGCGCACTCCACCGTTTTGTAGGCAGATACTCTTTTGGTTCATTAAACGCAATGATTTCAATATCTTGCAGTCTATTTTGTGCCATCATATACAAAATAACAGCATTTTTTGAACGTACTTTTCTGTTAATGAGAATGCCATACCCTAAAGTTTTTCCATTTTTTGAAGCACTATAGACTCTATATATCTTCGTATCAAGTTTTACTTGTGCAAGTTTTTGAATATTTTGAAATTTTGTTTGAGTAAGGAGAATATTTTTTTTGCTAATTGTTGCATCATCTGCATAGTTCTCATGCATCGCATCGATAGGAGAAATCAGCACTTGTGCATCAAGCAAACTTGAGAGTACTAAGAAAAAAAGTAGTGTAAAATGTTTCATAAAATGTTCCTCTTGACTCCCCCTAAGGGAGAGTTAAAATATAAAGCCTAAAGAAGCACTTGCAATTTTATCTGTTAAATTATTTGTCGTTGATAAAACATAGTCTGTTTTTAACACAATTTGAGGATGTGGAAAGAAATTGACTCCAAAAGAGAGATTTGTTGTATCATTTCCACTTGTTCCATCAGCACGCTTATCCTGTGGGCTTAAGTTTTCATACTGTACAAAAAGTGGCAATTTTTTATCGCTATTTGTTAAAGAAAGCACATCAAAACTAGCATTTACATACCCACCATAAGAGTCTGTTACTTGAGTTGTTCCTGCTGTTGTACCTGAACGAGTTGTCTGTGCATATGTTCCATAAACTCTTGCACCACCAACTCTATAGTCAAGATGTGTATCCCAAATGTAGATATGACTATCTGCATACAGTGATGCTCCAAGCAGTAGCCCATTTATACCTGTGTAGTCAACTCTTGTTGTAAGTGCTAAGCCAGGGTCTGTTGTGAGTGTTGAACTCCCCCGACCTGCTCTTAGCCATTTATCACCTGCGGTATCATCTACTTGCAGAGCTGTTGTAGCAGCCACTTTATACTCTAAACCATCTATAATATCACCATAAGCCATTACACCGCTCTCATTCCATGTTGTAGGAAGGATTGAATAAGAAGTTTTTGGACGTTGCACTGTCGTAAAAAGTGTTGGTTCATGCCCCTCATTCATGAGTCCTACAGGCATAAGCATATTCCCTACTCTAAAGTTTATATTTTTGTTGAGTAAAAAATCAAGGTACATAAACTCGATGACAACTTCATCTCCCTGACTTGCTCCACCTGCTCCTCCTGTCGCGGTAACACCACCACCTTCATATTCTATTTCAGCATTTAAGATAAGGTTATCTGTAAATTTGTATCCAAAATAAGTAATAAATCTTTTGACCTGTGTTTCATCTGTGTTTGCACCTACTTCTTTGTTTGTATGTGCATAGTACATTTCACCATACCCACCTATACTCAGCGGTGATTTCGAGTAGTAGACTTTAGAAGCAGCTGAACCGAGTCCGCTATGTGATTTATCTGTATCTACAGTTGTATATTCAAAACCACTCTTCATATCACTTGTTTCATCAACAAGTGCCTGCATAGACTCTTGAAGCTCTTGTATCTGTTTTTGTAAAGCAGCAATATCTCTCTTGGTATCGGCTGGAAGAGAACTTGAAAGCATTGTAGCAAAAGCGAGTGAAATTATAATTTTCTTTTTCATCATTGTATCCTAAATTATTTTTACATGATTTCGATATTTGTTATCATAATCATATTTTGGAAGAATTGTACACTTTTTTATTTCAAATGTAAATAGTTATGATAATTATTATCATAACTATTTACATTTAAGTATCGTCATTGTGCAAGCCAAAGATATAAATTTATTTGATTAAAACATTACAATTTGTCATATTTTATCAAAATACCATAAATTTTTTGGTAAAATTAAGCATAAAAATTGAGGATTAAATAATGGCAAAAAAAGAAGCTAAGACAGATTTATGGGTATATGACCTTTTAAAAAAAGCCGATATTGATTTAGAACCTCAAGGAAGTACTATCTTGGAAATTGATAATGCTTTAAAAACAGCCTCTAAGAGTAAAACAAAAAATGTTGGTTTCCCTGAATATGTAGGAGTTATAAAAGATTTTATATTAGTAATTGAGAATAAAGCAGATATTGCAAAACATATTAAACTCAATGACAAAGGTCTTGTTAGTACGACTATCAAAGATACAAAAGATTATGCAATTAATGGTGCTTTATTTTATGCTAAACATTTAGCTAAAAATACAAGCTATAAAAAAGTCATAGCTTTTGGCATAAGTGGTGATGAAAAAAAACATCGTATAAGTCCACTTTATATTGATGAAACAGAATATTATCGAGAGTTACCAGATGTAGAATCTTTTATCTCTTTTAATGAACAAAATATAGAAGAGTATTATACAAGGGAGATTTTAAAAGAAGAAACAGACAAAGACAAAGAGCTTTCTGTAATTCTAAAAGATGCTTCTGAGCTTCATGAAGATTTACGGAATTATGGGAATCTAAAGGATATAGATAAACCTTTAATTGTATCAGGTATATTATTAGCACTTCGGGAAGCAGAGTATAAAAACTTTTCTTTAGATGATTTAACAGCAGATGTTATTAATACTGATGGAGAGAAAATTTTTAAAGCTATAGAATCTAATTTAAAGAGGTCAAAAGTTGCTCCAGAAGTTAAAAGAGATAAAATTATCTCTCAATTCTCAATTATTAAAGATACTCAGATTTTAAATGAAATGAATGAAATTCTAAAAAAAACACCACTTAAACATTTTACACAATTTCTATATGATAAGATTTATAAAAGTATAAAATATTCAAGCTCATCTGAAGATTATTTAGGGCGATTTTATGGTGAATTTATGTCATATAGTGGTGGAGATGGTCAAACTTTGGGGATTGTTCTAACTCCAAAACATATAACAGATTTATTTTGTGAATTGATAGATATACAAGTTGATGATACAGTTTTAGATCCATGTGCTGGAACAGCAGGGTTTTTAATAGCTTCTATGCACCATATGTTAAAACAAACAGATAATAAAAACAAACAAAAGAATATAAGACAAAAACAGCTTCATGGATTAGAACTGCAACCTTATATGTTTACTATTGCTACAACAAATATGATTTTAAGAGGTGATGGAAAAAGTAATCTAATAAATGAAGATTTTTTAAAACAAGACCCTTTTAAACTACAACTAAAAGAAGCCAATATTGGTATGATGAATCCCCCATATTCGCAGGGCTCGAAGGCTAATCACAATCTGTATGAAATATCTTTTATTGAACATCTATTACATTCTATTGTCGTAGGTGGAAAAGTTATTGTCATAGTTCCCCAATCAACTATGACAGGTAAGACTAAAGAGGAACAATCAATTAAAGCAAATATTCTTAAACATCATACTTTAGAAGGGGTTATTACTCTAAACAAAGACACATTTTATGGTGTCGGAGTTATGCCTTGCATTGCTATATTTACAACAGGAGAACCACATCCACAGAATAAAGAATGTAAATTTATCGATTTTTCAAATGATGGCTATAGAGTTTCTCCTCATATTGGATTAATTGAAACAGAGCAAGCAAAAGATAAAAAAGCTCATCTCTTAGATGTTTGGTTTGATAGAATTGAGAGTGAAACTCAATTTTGTGTTAAAACAACAGTAGAAGTAAATGATGAATGGTTACATAGTTTTTATTATTTTAACGATGAGATACCAACAGATGAAGAATTTGAAAGAGTTGTATCTGAATATCTTACTTTTGAATTTTCTATGATTATGCAAGATAAGGAATATCTCTTTAAGGATAATATAGATGAAGCTTAGTGATAAAATATGGAAAGAATTTTATATAAAAGATATTTTTATTACTGAGAACAAAAAAAAATTACAAATGCCAACAGGTGCTTATATAGATAAAAAAGATCTATATAAATTCACAATTCCTAGAATTACTGTTACTTCTGAAAATAATGGTATAAATAGTTTTATGGGTTCCGAACATAAAAACTATAGAGTGTTCACAAATTTTATAAGTGTGTCATTCTTAGGAACGGTTTTTTATCACAGATATAAAGCTTCTATTGATATGAAAGTTCATTGTTTACAAATTAAAGATACAACTTTAAATCCTTATTTAGCAGAGTTTTTAATAACAGAGATAAAACAGAGTTTACTACATGCTTCTTATGGTAATCAAATTTCAAGTACTGATTTACCAAATAAAAAACTTCTTTTACCTATTGATGAAAACAATCAACCAGATTATAAATTTATGGAAAATTACACAAAATCAGTTTTTGAGAAAAAAGAGCTAATTTATAAAGATTATATTGCAAAAATTCTAAAAAAACTTAAATATAAAGAGATAGAATCTTTAAAAGATAAGAGCTGGAAAGAATTCTTTATAATTGAAATTTTTGATACAATTCAAAGAGGTAAGCGACTCACAAAAGCCAAACAAATTAAAGGCAACATGCCCTATATCTCTTCAACTGCTTCAAATAATGGTGTTGATAATTTTATAAATAACACTGAAAATGTGCGAATATTTAATAATTGTATCACAATAGCAAACAGTGGAAGTGTTGGGGCTAGTTTTTATCATCCATATAATTTTGTAGCAAGTGATCATGTTACACATTTACAACAAGAGGATATGAGTGAATATGTATACCTATTTATATCAACCTTAACAAATAGATTGAAACAAAAATATAATTTTAATAGAGAGATAAATGATAAACGAATATCAAGAGAAAAAATTATATTGCCAGTAGATGACAATAATGAAATAGACTATGATTATATGAAACAGTATATACTTAATATGAAATACAAAAAGATTACTCACTACATTAAAAGAACGGGAGTTTAAAAAATTTTATTTTAGCAAAGAAATTAACATAGAATAAAATAAAAAGAAAACTATGAAAATACTCTTTTTAGAAGATGACTCTATCATCGCAAACTTAGTCACTGACTTTTTAAATGATTTTTATGATGTGCAACACTGCTACAACTCTAGCGATGCCCTTCGTTTTGCAGAGGAAGCAGATTTTGATTTATATATCTTCGATATAAATGTCCCTGGCATATCAGGACTCGAGTTACTCAAAAGTTTACGAAATTTCAATGATGCCACCCCTGCTATATTTATTACTGCCTATCAAGAACTCACTTATCTCAAAGAGGCTTTTTCTCTTGGGGCAAACGATTTTTTACGCAAGCCTTTTGAGATTGAGGAACTTCAACTGCGCATAGAAAATATTAAAGCACTCTATAGCATAGACACTGATATACCGATAGAAGATATCTGTTTTTCACCCACTACACACCAACTTATTACAGCAGATAAAACTATTGCTATCTCTGCAAAAGAGAGTGCTCTTTTAGAGTATCTTATCAGAAACAAACACCGTGTCATCTCAAGTAATGAGCTTTTACAAAATTTATGGGAGTACGATGAAATGCCATCGCAAGATGCGATTCGTACCTACATCAAAAAGCTTCGCAATCTTATAGGTAAAGAGCATATACAGAACATTCGTGGAGAAGGATACAAGTTTGAATAAGTTAGAAAAAAATTCCTTTTACTCCTTTTTATCTCTGTATATTATCTCCTCAACCCTTTTTATATTTTTTTCTGCCTATTGGTACTATGAAGCACGTTACAGTTCACTAGAACAAAATGAGTACTACAGACTACAGCATGTTGCAGATGAAATTTCACAAAAGATTATTAATGCCCATATGCAGAGAAAAGAACTACAAATACCGCATTACGATAAAGATATTACACTCGCCCTCATCTCTCATGACAACACAATAGTCTATGGGAAACTCATGGATAACTACAAACCTACAAAAAGCGAGTATATTAACAACCGTGGACACAATATTTTAATCTCAGATGCTCCACAAGGCCATCTCAACATCAAATTTGTTGTCGTGCATTCAGATATTTTACTCTCTAAACTCCAACATTTACAAGAACTCCTCATTCTCACCATTATCATCTCTATTTTCATCGTTATTATTTTAGCTTGGGTGCTTTCAAAAATATTTATAAAACCCCTCAGACAAAGAGTCAAACAGGTAGAAGATTTTGTGCATGACACAGCACATGAACTTAACACCCCTATTACGGCACTTTCTATGTCCGTTGCGTTTGCCATGAAACAAGCAGAGTGCCAAAACAATAAATTTTTAAAAAACATTTCCATCAGCACAAAACAACTTTTTGATATTTATAATGCACTCTCCTACCTCTCTTTTGACTCTCAAGAAGAAGAACCAAGATCTCTAGATATGTGCAAAACACTCCATAAATCTGTTGCTTATTATGAAGAGTTAGCACACTCCAAAGGTATCACAATAGAATCTTCCTGTGAAGCATTCTCTTATGCCATCAATGAACAAAAACTTACTATGCTTTTTGGAAATCTTATCAGTAATGCCATCAAGTACTCACATCCAAACTCCAAAATCATCATTACTTTTGCAGATGCCACATTCAAAGTTCAAGATTTTGGTATAGGTATAGCACAAGACAAACTAGAAAGTATTTATGAGCGATTTAACCGTGAGACAGAGTATGCAGGTGGCTTTGGCATTGGTTTGAGTATAGTGAAAAAAATTGCGAATGAGTATGGTTTAGATATAAAACTCACTTCAAATTTAGGTGAAGGAAGTAGTTTTTTTGTGAAATTTTAATGCTTTTGCATGCACATAAGCAAGGGCATGCCACTGTTTATGAGGTGCGATTAAAGTAAGATTTTTAGGATTCGAGCTTCTTGAGAGTGCCACATAAAACTGTGAAGGAGCAAAAATTTCATTTGTTTGTATAATCAAATTTTCTATACTCATCCCTTGTGATTTATGAATTGTAATTGCAAATGCAAGTTTGATAGGAAACTGATAAACACTCAAAACACTCTCTTCAACCATCTCCTTTTTGCCGTTTAGTGTTTTTTCTCTCCATGTCGTTTTACTTTGTGCAACCATCTCAAGTTTTATAACTTGATTGTTACTCTTTTGCACATAAATATTTGCCGTATCAATCTTGACAACAACACCCCGTTCTCCATTAAAATAGTTCCAGGCATTTCTTGTAAAAAGTACAGGAGCACCCACTTTAAGATGCAAGGCTTCTTCTATACGAGCATCTTGCATAAACCTTTGTATCTCTTGCTCCTTGAGTGTTTTA
>JALWON010000062.1 GCA_027083475.1 Sulfurimonas sp. | reverse complement strand
CTTATGAACTCTTTAGTATTAGTTCTAAAAAAGATACAAAGATCATAGACTTTGTCGAACAACTCAGTGATGAATGTGCTTTTAGTATCATCATCACTGATCCTCAAGCAGAAAAATTTTTAAATACAAAGTTGAGTAAAATAAACCTCAAAAACTTTACTATTGATGAAGTCCTCAACATCATTCTCACAGAAAATAATTTATCCTACACACTCAAGAATAACATTTTAAAAATCTCTTATCTCACAACGCGAATGTTTCAGATTGACTATATCCTCTCCCAACGTGAAAGTACAGGCAATACGAATGTGACTCTCTCAAGTACCCAACAATCCAATAGCGCAACAACAACGACAGATACAACAGGATCAGGATCAAATGCAGGTGGTTCAGGGAGTAGCTCTGAGGCAGGCATCAAAATACAAAGTAGTGATAAGGTAGATTTTTGGACAAATCTAGATAAAGAGTTTCAAAATGTCTTAAATCGTCCACAAGATGTCTATAAAGCAGAAGCACCAATCATTAACAAAAATGCGGGAATTGTGACCGTTACTGCAACATCCAAGCAGATGAAACGCTTTGAAAGCTACTTAAAGAAACTCCAAGAAAAAGTCAAACTACAAGTCCTTATTGATGTACAACTGCTTACAGTCACAATGAATAAAGGAAAAACAACAGGTGTTGATTGGAGTCAACTCTATAAACTCCAAAATGTCAATATTAATCTTCCTACTGCTACAATTGCCGCTGTAACAAAAAATAAAAATAGTTTAGGGAGCCTCGCTACCATAACATCACAAGGCACCAATGGAATATCTTTAACAGAAGTTATTAAATTTCTCAAAACACAAGGAGATGTCCACTCTATTTCAAACCCAAAAGTATTGACACTCAACAATCAGCCTGCACTTATTACAGCAGGGACAGAGTACTTTTATAAAATCACAAGTAGTTCAACACTCGCAGGTGGAAACACCGGAACAACAACACAAAATGAAGATGTACAATCTGTATTTGCAGGAGTTTTACTGACAATTACCCCTGAAATTTCCGATGATAAGTCCATTACTTTAAAAATAAACCCTTCCCTCTCTGAGACAACAACAAATATCTCTTCAGTAGATAATTCAAAAAGGGTTATGCCGCCAGATTTAGACCGTCGCCAACTCTCTTCTGTGGTCACAGTAAAAGATGGCAAACGTGTAATTCTTGGAGGACTTATCAACACAAAAAATACGACAAACTCCAATCATGTACCAATTTTAGGAGATATTCCTCTCTTAGGCTATGCATTTCGATATGAAAATACACAAAAAATAGTACAAGAACTTGTCATTATTATTGAACCACATATTATTGATAGAAATAAAAAATCCATCTCCTTATCGGAACTTGGCTACAGCAGTATAGATGATGCTTCTTTAGATAAAAACAAAAGCAAGTAATTGTGGAAGGTGCAATGCAGACAAGTATTTATGCAAAATCAAGGGATGTTTTTTTAGATACAGTCAATGCAAGTGATTATGTCCAACTCGATCGGGTCTCCACCATTTACCAATCTCTGAAGGACTCAATTAACAAACCATTAAAGATGATACTTTTATACGGTAAACCAGGGACTGGAAAAAGTATGTTTTTGAGTAAACTCTACAAAGATATATCCAATACAAAAGTTGTCTATCTTTACAGTACTCCCATTCTTGCTGAGAGTGAATTTTATAAAACCTTGGCACATGATATATTTGATACAAAATACCCGGGCGAACTCAATTTTACACAGTTTATGCAAATTGTACAAGCGTCCAAGCTTCCTTTGATTCCCATTGTTTTACTCGATGAGGCACAACTCTACTCTGATGCACTCATGGAAAAAATACGACTCCTCTCCGATACAAGAACACTCAAGTTTGTCATCACATTGCATAAAACTGAAAAAGAAGACCTCATAGCAAAAGAGCATTTCCAAACAAGAATCTGGGAGACAATCGAACTTGAAAATGCCTCTATGGCAGAACTCAAAATCTATATACAAAAAAAACTCATGAAGGCAAATTGTTTTGACACAGCGAGTATGTTTAGCGATAAAAATGTTGCCCTCATTTATAAGTTTAGTGCAGGAAACTACAGAGATACCAACAAACTCCTCTACACCCTTTTTGAGCTCTACATGATTTATGAAAAAAATCATCGTTTAGCAGCTTTTAAAATGGGAGTTATCTCCAACAAACTTATAGAGATGGCAGCCCTGCACACAGGATTTATCCATGCTTAATATCATAGAACTCGAAAAACAGTGGATGCGCTACAAAATAAAATCCTATCTGCCTCACTTTACAATACTTATGAGTCTGCTTATCATCACGCTTGTCAGTTTTCTTTTCCTCGATACAAAACAACAAAGAGTCCCTGTTCCTGAGAAAAACACTTCACTCCCTGCTGTCAAAAAAGTACTCCCTCTGGCAAAAGCAAAAACACAAGTCAAAACACAAGAAAAGCCAAAAGAAAAGCAACTCAAACTCCAACCCTCTCTTAACTTTGAATATGCACTGCAAAATACCCAATACAGCCCCCAAAAAGTTGTAAAAAAAGAGAAAACACAAGTCAAAGAAGTGCCAAAAAAAGCACCGAAAATTCTCGTCAAAGAAAGTGTCAAAATCCATATACAAAAAAAAGATGCAAAACAAGACTTCCAAAAAATCATACAACGATTTCAAAACAGTAATGACCCCCATTTGAGTCTCTTTATTGCAAAAAAATATTATGAACAAAAAAATTATCAAGAGGCATATAACTATGCATTAGCAACAAATAAAATAGACAATAAAATCGATGAGAGTTGGATTGTTTTTTGTAAGGCACTTGTGCATTTAGGGAAAAAGAAATTTGCGATTAAAGTCCTCAAAGACTATATACATGCCTCCCAATCAACAGCAGCGAGCATCTTACTCTCAGATATTCAATCAGGAAAATTTAGATGAAAATTTTATTTTTACTCCTTTTGGGACTCTCACTCCATGCCAGTGTGAAGCAAAAGATGTTTCACCTCTACCAACAAAAGAATTTTGCTGCAGTTTGTAACAAAGGTTTACAAGCTTTTTCAAAAAACATGTATGATGAAGAGTTTCTCTCAATGTATGCTTTTTCTTGTTTATATGCAGATTATGTAGATAGACTTGCTGTGCCTATCACCATTATGAAACACTCCCAAGAAGCACGAGCCAATGCAGCCTATTTTTCTGTGATCCTGATGCAAAAAAAACTCCTTTTTCATGCACTTTTAGATAATTATGACCTCACAAATCTCAAGTTGCCCACAACAGATTATATTCTCTCAAAAGTTTTTGATCTGTATCTAAAACTCGGACAACATACACCAAAAAAATATTATATTTTACAAGACCCCGATGATAAAAAACTCACTTATAAACTCTCCATACAAAAGGGTGACAAAGTTATCATTGAAGAGTTTTATAATAGACACAGTGTAAAACGTCACACATACTGGTAGAGGGTGTTCGCATGGATAGGATAACAGAAGATTTATTAGCAAATGGTTTAATTATGAAAGGACAGGTAGAGCGTCTCTCTGCCAAAGGTATTCATGACTATCTCATTCTCAGAGACATTACACTCTCTGGGTTTATGACAATGAACAGGCTTGTGCGTTTTATTGTGCAACAAATTCGCGATGGTATTTACAATCTCTCTATCATTGAGAACTATGAGTACATTAGTGAAAAACTCGTATTGCAAGAACTCGCTTCAGAACTCAACTTACTCTATGTAGACCTCGATTCTATGGATATGGATTATTACCTCACCGAGCGTGTCCCGCTTGCACAACTCAAAAAACACAATATTATTCCAATATCGCAAGATGAGATGAGTATTACAGTTGCATTTAATGATCCCTTGGACATTTTAGCCCAAGAGGCAGCACAAAGACTTTTTCCAAGAAAAATTCTCAAAATTGCCCTTGCACCTAAAAAACAGATTGCTTCTTATCTGTATAAAATAGAGCTCAAAGATAGTGTTAAAGGTCTTGTCAAAAAAATCAAAGATGAGCTCAACTCCATTGGTGCACTTGAAGATCAGCAAAAAGCTTCTTCTATTCTTTTGCTTATTGATGTTATCTTAAAAACATGTATCAATGGACGGGCGAGTGATATTCATATTGAGCCTACAGAGAAAAACTGCGTTGTGCGTGGCCGTGTTGATGGAAGACTCTCTGAGATGTTTATTTTTGAAAAAAGCATTTATCCCCCACTTGCTTCACGTTTAAAACTCCTCGCCAATCTTGATATTGCAGAAAAGCGCAAACCTCAAGATGGTCGTTTTTCGACCTCTATTGGAGCAGCAGAGTATGATTTTCGTATCTCAACATTGCCTATTTTATATGGAGAGTCCATTGTTATGCGTGTCCTTGACAAGCAAAAAGCCTTAGTGAAACTTGAAGATGCAGGGATGGACAATGCAAGTTATAACAAACTTCTCAAAGGGCTTGAAACCCCTTTTGGCATTATTTTAGTCACAGGACCTACAGGATCAGGAAAGACAACAACACTCTATGGGGCTCTCAATGAACTTCGAAATGTTGAAGACAAGGTTATTACCGTTGAAGACCCAGTAGAGTATAGAATGAACCTTATCCAACAGGTGCAAGTCAATCCTAAAGTTGGTTTGAGTTTTGCAGATGCCCTGCGTTCTATCTTACGTCAAGATCCAGATAAAATTATGATTGGTGAGATTCGTGATCATGAAACACTTGAAATCGCCATTAAAGCAGCACTTACAGGGCATATGGTTATCTCAACACTCCACACAAATGATTCTGTCAGTGCTATCGCTCGTATGGTTGATATGGGAATTCAACATTATCTCATCAGTGGAGCATTAGTGGCTGTGCAAGCGCAAAGACTGGTGCGTAAAATTTGTAAACATTGTAAAGTTGAAGAGAAACTCCCCTCCTCTGTTTTAGCAGATTTACGAAATGACATTCCTAAAAATGCTAAATTTTATAAAGGGAAAGGGTGTAGAGAGTGTGGTGAAAGCGGCTATATGGGGCGCGAAATGATTTGTGAAGTCCTCAATATTTCCGATGAATTATCCTCTCTCATTGCCAAAGGTGCGTCCAAAGAACTTCTCCTAGAACAAGCCTATAAAGAAGGTTTCGTTGATTTATACCATAATGGCCTCCAAAAAGCACTCGATGGTATCACAAGTATTGAAGAGATACTCAAAGTAGTCAAAATATGAAATATTTTATCGCCACTGTACTGACAAAGGGAAAAAAACAAGAAGTAGGCTTTTATGCCGAGACAAAAAAAGATGCCAGAAGTTATGCAAAAATAAAATATACCGGTATTATTATCAAAGTAGAAGAGGCAGAAGAACCATTCGATATACAGTTTAAACGCTTTAAAGAGACACTCTTACAAAACTTTAAAAAGAAAAAAATCAAACAAGATGCCCTCATTGCTGCCATACGCCAACTGGCTGTTATGACAAACGCAGGTATCTCTATTCATGATTCTATCACAGAAATTGCAGAAGCCACCACAGATGAAGCCCTGCAAATTGTTTTTGAAACTCTTGCTGATGATATTAACTCAGGACACTCTTTATCTGCTTCCATGGGTGCGTTTCGTTATGAGCTTGGCAACCTTACCATTGCCATGGTAGAACTTGGGGAAAAAACAGGAAATCTTGATGAAGCGCTCTATGCGCTTGCTGATATGCTAGAAGAGATTCGAGCTAATATTATCAAATTTAAAAAAGCGATGGCATACCCACGGAATGTGATGATAGCCATGGCTGTTGCATTTACTATTTTAATCTCTTTTGTTGTACCAAAATTTAAAGATATGTTTGAACAGCTCCATGTAGAACTCCCTTTACCGACCTTGATCCTACTCAAACTCGAGTATATTTTTAACAATTTTGGTCCCTATGTACTGCTTGGTTTATTTCTCACCATTGTCACCATGCAATACCTCATCAGAAATTATGAAGATATTCGCTTTAAGTGGCACAAACTCCTCTTAAAAACCTACCTTATCAAAAATATCATCAAGTTTTCTACACTCAATCGCTTCACTTTGGTTTTTTCAGAACTCTCACGAGCCGGCATTCCTATTGCAGAAGCACTTGATACAGCCATAGGTATGATTGACAACTTACCCCTCAAACAAAAACTCTTAACAGTACGAAGCACTGTGGAAAAGGGGGGAACACTTAATGAAGGTTTAAAAGAGACTGCCCTCTTTGAAAATATGATTATACAGATGATTCGTGCAGGTGAAGATAGTGGAACACTCGATACAATGATTAAAAAAGTTGCCGAGTACTATAAGATGCGTTTTGATGCTATCATTGATAATCTCAGTGAAGCGATAGAACCTATCATGCTTTTTTTAATTGCAGGGATGGTTATCTTACTTGCTCTTGGTATTTTCTTGCCAATGTGGAACTTGGGAAGTGCTGTCTCAGGTGGATAAAAAGAATTTTTCCATCTTCTCCTCTGTTGCTTGGAGCGTGTAAATAACTTCAGATTCAAAATCTTTTTTGATAATCTCTATCCCAAGCTCCTTACAGGTGTACTCTACCAAACGAATATCATTATAGGCAATCTTCACCTCTTTTTGGACTTCTTTTTCGTATGTCACAAGATGACTCTGCGATACAACAAGATTTACCGCATCGCTATAAGCTCTCACAAGTCCGCCTGTACCGAGTTTAGTACCACCAAAATAACGCACAATGATGACAGCACTGTTAATAATCTCTTGCCCTTGAAGCACCATTAAAGATGGTTTTCCTGAAGTGCCTTTTGGCTCACCATCATCGCTTGAGTGTTCAACTACTTGATCAAATTCATTGAGATAACGCAAGGCTGTGACAAAATGTCTTGCTTTTGGATGTTCATTTTTCAGAGATTGCAGCTTCTCTTCATAGAGAGTGTAAGGCATAAGGTGTGCAATAAATTTTGATTGCTTCACCTCATGTGTGTAAATCGAAATATCTTGAATATATTGCATACAATTTATGCTAAATTTGTATACACTTTTTGTACATCCTCATCATCTTCTAAACGCTCTAAAATTTTATCTATATCTTCTTGTTGTTCTGGAGAGATAGATATAGGGGTATTTGCCATGCGTTCTAGGTGTGCTTTTGTAATCTCTATACCCATATCTTCAAGTGCTTTTGTCAGTGTTCCAAAACTTGTATACTCTCCGGTAATAATTGCCACACCCTCTTCTGCTTCTATCTCTTCAAGACCTGCATCAATGAGTTCTAGTTCTAACTCCTCTAAATCCATATCTTCTGTGACATCAAACTCTATTAATGCTTTTCTATCAAACATAAATTCCAAAGAACCATTTGTGAGGAGTTCTCCACCATTTTTAGTGAGTATATTTTTGACATTAGCAACTGTTCTTGTGTTGTTATCTGTCATACACTCAATAAAAATCAAAACACCATGTGGTGCTTTGCCTTCAAAATTAACCTCTAACATACTCGCTGTATCTTTTGCTGCTGCACGTTTGATTGCTGCATCGATGTTGTCTTTTGGCATATTTTCAGCTTTTGCATTTAAAATCGCTGTACGCAGTTTTGCATTTGAGTCAGGATCCATGCCACCCTCTTTAGCTGCCATGGTAATTATTTTACCAAGTTTTGGGAAAAGCTTTGACATTGCTCCCCATCTTTTTAATTTTGACGCTTTTCTATACTCAAATGCTCTACCCATTATCTAAATCCTATCAATTATTTTTGAAATTATACTATAATACAGTTAAGGAAAATAAATGAAGTTAAGCTTTAGAATAAAACATCACTTTTTTGGTGCTTTTCGAGAACTTTTTGTCCATCATCATGGTTCCTTGGAGTTTCGTGCCAAAATTTTTGC
>JALWON010000061.1 GCA_027083475.1 Sulfurimonas sp. | reverse complement strand
CCTTCAACACGTAAATCTGGATTTTTAAGCGATTTGATACGGTGACCGATTCCTGGAATTGGGATTCCTAATTTTTTCATATGGTTAAGAAATGCTTTTGGATCAAGTCCATTATCATCTGCATATTTAAAATGCTCAGCTGCACCATCAATAGCACCACCAAAACGTGGACCAATAGTTAAAAGACCAGTTACAAGAGCTTCTACTACTGATTTTCCTGCACGAGCAGTTACTTTTGCATTGTGTGCTCCACTTACAGCTGGACCGTGATCAGCAACAGTTTTCATAACAGTTTCAATAAAGAGTGTTGCCCATTCAGGATACTGTTTTTTGAACCAAAGAAGTGAAACAACATCACCAATACCTTTACCTGTATCTGGAGTTGCTACTGAAGAGATTGGGAAACCGGCATAAGTTGCTTCATCACCTCTATCATCACTAATTGTACAAATAAATTGTTTAGAACGGCGTACTTTTGGAACAACATTCATATCTGGCTCTGGAATTTCACCAATAGTTCCATTTGCACGTAACTCTTCATATACTTTATTAATAGTACCTGGTAGGTCATTAAATGATGCAGGAACATGAATACCTGCTTCAGCCATTGCTTTATTTTTCGCAGCTGCAGTTTCTGCATCAGCATTTGCACTTGCACCTGCATGACCAAACTGAACACCAGAAGTAAAGTGTTTCGCAATCGTACCAATACACCATGCAATAACTGGTTTCGTAATACGACCATCTTTGATAGCTTCAATAATTTTATACTCTTCAGTACCACCAACTTCACCTAAAAGAACCATATATTTCACATCTGGATTTTTTTCCATTCTCAGCATATTGTCAATGAAAACAGAACCAACAAATCTATCTCCACCAATAGCTACACCCTCAGCAATACCATCTGCATTGATAGCGATGATGTTTGAAAGCTCGTTGAAAAGTCCACCTGAACGAGTTACAAGTCCACAAGAACCTGCACGGTGCAGTTTAGAGTTTACGATATTCTCAATAGTTCCACCGATATTTGCAATTTTAAATGCACCTGGAGCAATAGCACCGACAGTTGCTGGTCCGATTACTGTTACACCTGCGTTTCTTGCAGTGTTATTCATTTTTCTTGCAAGTCTCTCAGGAATACCTTCAGCAGTCACCATAATAGAACTAAATCCACCAAGCTCTACTGCTTCCATAGTAACATCATAAGCTGTTCTAAAAGATGCAAAGTTTAAAAGAACATCAGCATTTGGATGCTCTTTTTTTGCAGCAGCTGTGCTTTTATAAAGAGGTACCATAATTTCATCTGGACCCCAGAAGAATTTTTCAAATTTATTTCCACTTGTAGGTGCAACAATAGCAGCTACTGATGGAGTTTCACGCTTGATTGTGTAATCATAATCTAACATTCTTTGAATAGCAGTTTTATTATTATTCCAAAAAATCGCTTGTGTCTCTTTAGTATATAATTTTTCCATTTTCTTCCCTTACTTCTCTAATGCCATTCTAACAATGTCTGTAACATGTGTTTCTGGTCCGTAAACTTCAATATAAAGTCCTAATCTATCTGCCGCTTCTTTAATATCTTTTAAACCTTTTTCATAGTTTGGTCCACCACGGCGAACATAAATTTTTGTATTATGCTCTTTCATTTTTTCAGCATTCTCTTCAAATGATTGAATGATACCTGTGAATGTTTTTGCAACATCTGTAAAGTTTGCAATAGCACCACCAATAATCATGATTTTATCTTGACCTTTTGGATCTTTATGACGTGTCATAAGATCAATAATTGTATCTGCATAGAATTTAGTTTCACCAGTTGTTGGACCACCTGAGTACTCACCATAGTTCGCTAAATCAGCAATAGAACCGCCATTTGCTTCAGCAAAGTCAGCAATAGTATCTGCATATACAACAGAAGCACCACCACCAGCAACCATAGTCCAAACTCTACCCATTGGATTAAGAATGGTTAATTTTAATGAAGCACCCGACTTACTATCTGCATCAGCAATCGCTTTTTCTTCAGGAGACTGATCTTCCATACCAAATGCAGTTGGGTACTCAATATCTCCCCAAGTATCTTTCATAAGGAAACCTGCAGTATCATCAAGACGAGCAACAAGGTCTAAGATAGCCATTTCATTATTCTCAAGCATAACAATCGGGTTAATCTCTAAATATGCAAAGTTCATATCTCTGTAAAACTTGAAAAATGCAATTGCAAAAGATTCAAAATTTGCTCTGTTTTCAGCAGGGATATCAGCTGGAATATTAGCCTTCACTGCATGTTCCATATCTGCATCGGACATATCAATAGGGATAACTACTTCGTTCACCTTTTCATCCCAACCCTCTTCTACTTCCATTCCACCTTCAGCAGACATATACAGTACATCATCTTCACCTACACATGTTGCAGAAATATAATACTCTTGTTCTTGAGAGTGTGGAGTAAATGGCTCAATAATAAAGTGACTTAGAGTACCATGTTGTCCACTTAAAAGTGTTGTTGTATGAGAAATCTTTTCATCAATCCATTTTGCTGCATCTTCTAAAGTAACATCACCTGGCTTATTTGTTTTAAAAAGAACTAAATCATTTTTTCCACGTTTTCCAAACAACATATCTGGTTTTGCAACTAAAGGCTCTTGTTTTAACCACTCAAAACCATGTTCTTGTGCTTTTGCTAAAAGTTCTGCCCCACTTGTTACTAGAACAGATTTAAATCCATAATGGAATCCACTAAAATATTTTTCCCATTGTTTAGAAAAAAGTGCTTTACCGTCGTATTCGCGTATCGCTTTTTGAGCCATAGAAACTCCCTATTTTTTATTTGTGCGATATTCTAGCATAATCTCATTTAAACTAAATTTTAGGGCTTCTTTTTAGACTCTAATTACTTTTATTGTTGTTTATTTTTGTAACAGATGCTTGGTATAAAGCATCTCCTCTGTAACTAATTGTGACATCTTTTTTAAAATCATTCTCTTGTAAAAGAATTTTGCTACATTTTTCAATACCATAAAACTTTAATCGTAGTTGCATTAGAGTGTTTGTACTCACACATTTAATATTTTTTTTATGTAATTCTTGTGCCAACTCTTTTGCAACATGTGATTTATATGCAAAATGTTTTTTTGGATTTTCTATATAAGCATAAAGTTCTTTGTTAAAAATAACAACTATATAATTTAAACTGAGTAAAAAAAGAGAAATACCAAACATCAATTTATATCGCTTCCTAAATTGTGGCAATCGAATTCTATAGGAGTGTACAAAAGTTTGTGCAACTTGAGGAAGAGCTATCATAAGATAGGGTGCAAAATACTCTAATTGTATTTTTTGTCTCAATGAGAGCAAAAGAGAAAAGATAAGTGTAGTTGACGAAATATACCAAATAAAATCTGTTTTTCCTATAAGATAACGTCGATACAAAGCATAAACAATAAATATAAAGATAATAGGAGTAAAAATAGCCGCATAAACACCAAGAGTATCTAAAAAATGTCCCTTTGGAATACCATATGTTTTAAATCCATACATATACATTGAAAATAAAAAAAGAGCAAAGTTAAAAAGTGCCTGTCTTATCTGATGTGTATAAATATAAAAGACTATCATACCAAGATATAAATAGATAAATCCAGGAGACACAAAAAGATACAATACTAACAGAGTATGAGAAAAAAACAGAAATTTTTTTCGATATACATAGGCAAAAAGAAATAAGCCAAATATAATGACTCCAGCATCATTTACCAATAATCCTGCACTCACAGACCCAGGAAGTAAAGCAAATATAACAACAAGCCATATTCTATTTCTCTGAGAAGAAAGGTACTCTATAGACAATTTATATAAAAGAATTAAACTCAATGTATGCATAAAAATCATTGGAAAACGCAGAGCAAAATCATTATTACCAAAAAGAAATAAAGAGATATTTACAATCAATTGTAAAAAAGAAAATTCTCCATATAATAATGAAGCTTCATTAAAAGAGATAGAAAGACTCGGTATTTGTATCAATAAAACAATAAAATCTATAACAATAATGAGATAGATAGAAAGCTTTTTCATCAGATATTTAAAAAATTTCCTATCATTTCATGCCCATATTCACTCATTATAGATTCTGGATGAAACTGTATGCCGTAAATTTCTTTATCTTTAATCTTCAGCGCCATTATTTCATGATCGTCTTTGCTATATGCAGTTGGAATAATAGTACTTGGGAGTCTGTTTTTATCAACAATTAAAGAGTGATAGCGCGTCCCTATAAACTCTGTTGGAAGCCCTTTAAAAATAGGGTTTTCTTCTGTAAGCTGCATAGTCGATGTTTTACCATGCATCATGTTTTTAGCATGTACTACATCTGCACCAAAAACCTGAGCAATACTTTGATGTCCTAAACAGATCCCAAGAATAGGCAGTTTATCTTGAAAATATTTGATAACTTCAAGTGTCACCCCTGCTTCATCAGGAGATGCTGGACCTGGAGAAATGAGAATTTTTTCAGGTTCCAGAGCCTCTATCTCTTGAACATTCATCTCATCATTTCTAATTATTTTCAAATCAGCCCCAAGTTCTCTACAATACTGAACAATATTATATGTAAAACTATCGTAATTATCTATCATTAAAATCATATTTTACCCTTTTAATTTATTTTTCAAAATTATTTTTCCACTCTCAACACCTGGTTGATTATAAGTATTAATCGAGAGGAATTGACCACAAACTGAAGTTAAGAGTTCATATTCATACATTAAACTTGCTATTGCACTCTCACTCACATCATCTATAGTAATCACATCACAAGGAATATCATCTAAGTTATTAATAGCTTCGACCGTAGCATCTGCTTGCATATTTATCAAAGATGAAAACTCTCTATTATTGAGATAATTCAACTCTTCTAAACCCTCAAGTTCTACAGCAGGAATCTTTAAGTCATTTGCAAAATCATTGACTTTTATAATAGTAACTGTCTTGTCTCGTTTGCCTTCAACAATAAGCTGTAAAAAAGAGTGTTGATCGATGGGACCAATGAGTCCAACTGGTGTCAATCCTTGTCTTGAAGCATTGATATCAATTTTTCCAAGACTCTCTCCCCATAATTGGACATACCATTTGTTAAAACCCTCCAAACGCGATGAGTAGGAAAAAACAACATTAATGTTAAAACTATTTTTAGACTCAACAAAAAATCTTGCTTTTCTCATAATATTTTTATAATCCTTTCCTTGAGAAAAAAAAGAACTATATACCTCTTTTGCACCTTTCAAGAGAGCATCTATATCTATACCAACAATAGCCAGAGGAACTAAACCAACAGCTGAAAAAACAGAAAATCTTCCACCAACATCTTTAGGAATTTCAAATGTTTTCATCCCGTTTACTTTTGCATAACTATTTAATTTTGAATCAAACTCTGTAATTACAACACAGTTATTTGCATTAATTTTTATAAGTGAGTGTATGTATTTGAAAATTGAAATAGTTTCAACCGTCGTTCCTGATTTAGATATTACAATAAACAGTGTATCGTCTAAATCTATACCATCTAATTTTGATTCTATATCTATAGGGTCTGTTGTTTCTAAAAAAAACAACCTTTTTTTTAATATTTTTGAGTGTTTCAAATATTTATAGATTGCATATGTGCCTAATGTACTCCCACCTATACCAATTACAACTATACTTTTTTGTTGTACACCATTTGCATATTCTTTAAATTGTGTCGTATCTTGATGCACAAGATTATAGTAACCTACAGACTCTCTCTCTTGTATAATAACCTGTAAAATACTCTCATCAGAGAGTGTTGGCTTATAATTATTAGTGTACTTCACGCTAATTCCTTTAAATCTTTAACTTGTAGATTTTTGCATTTGGATTCAAAATCACAGGCTCAAACAGTGCTTTATTTACATGTTCTAAAACAAAAAGTTGTATATATGAGGAGTTATACAACTGCTCATCCATTACTAAAAATGTCTTATAATTTGCCATATATATTACACTAATATTAGATAAAGGGTTGATATTTTTTACCGTAGTAACAAGTTTCATCTCTTTGGTATAGGCCGTTTTCACAAATCTTTTAATCTGAATTTTCTGTTTTCCTATAATAATTTCAGATGTTCTTTTATCTAAGGATACTCCCCGTCCTAACTCAATACTTGTTGGAGTATCTCTGAAATTTCTACTTACAAAGAAAAAAGAACTTCTCTTTTTTGCTCCACTCATCAAATCTAAATTAGAAAAAAGTGCGACTGTAGGTAAAATATTTACCATTTTAAAAGGAAGATAAAAATATACATCTCTTGTCTTTTTTGGTAGTTTTATATCCGTTCGCAGTGCTGTAAGAAAATCATTACTATCACTATATCCATAATCTTTTATCATCTTTTCTATTAGAGTGACTGATTTATTCGATTCAGTCGTTATCGACTCATTGACTTCAAAAGATTTTTCAGTATATTCGACATCAAGTCGTGCCATTTTTGCAGCTTCAATCTGTGGATGTGTTAAAATGTAGCTCAGTGGAAAATTCACAGATCCACTGTGCTTTCCTCCATCTGCCAATGTTTTCACATCGGCATAATATCGTATAGGGTAGCCATAATCCCACCATGCTACAGCATAATCTTCTCTTTGCGCTATGGATTTCAATTTATCCAACACCTGTACTTCTGTAGTATTAAAGACAGTAGGAACCTTATAAGCATCAATATGTTTATAATTAGGATATAAAATTGCAAATGTTAAAACCATCATAAGAAAATATTGCACTTTTTTTGAGGCAATTTGACGACTTATTTGAGTAATTAAAAAAGCAATACCTAAAGCTAAGATAGGCACAGCATAAATTGTGAATCGTAATCCACTTGTAGTTGCTAAAAAGCCGAGTCCTACCATTGGTAATGCTAAAAGCATAATACGATGTTTATAAGCTAAGTATATATACCCCATCACAGAAATCACAAAAGTCACGACATGCCCGCTTATGCGATTTGCAAATGTTTCAAAAGGAATATGTCCGGCTTCTCTCACAGTCTGCATCACTGTAAAAAAGTGCAAGTTTAAGCCTTCTCCATCACTTGCAATACTTTTTCTAAAAACATACCCTTCTAATTGGTACCAAATTGGAGTAAACCCACCACTCACCAAAAATGCTACAAAAGCAACTCCTAAAAGATAGTAAATATACTTATCATATTTTTCTTCTTTAATGATAAAATATGTACTAATTACAAGCAATAATCTTACGATATTATCGAGTCCCATCATAGCAAAAAGCATCATTGTGAGTAACTTATAATAAAAAAGATTTTTTCTATCAAAGAGCAGTGTATAAAAAAGAATTAAACCAAAAAAAGAGAACTCTAAGGAGTAGCTTTGTGGATACCACCATCTATAAATTAAAATATCTATACCTATCAATAAAATATAAATAGTATTTTTTGTTTGCATTGCCCAAATAATTGACCAGAGTAAAAACATAGGTAACACAATGTTCAACATATCCGTATCATAATACCCAGCCATTGTTCGATTATAATAACTCCAGGCAATCGATGCTAACAGTGCAGCAATAAGTCCCATCTCTAAATTTTTTAAAACTTTTGCAATGAGAATAATAGGAATAACAACTAAAGAGCTTAAAAAAACTGACAGATAAAAAATAACTGTTTCAAAAGAAAAAGGCAAGAGTTTTGCAAAAAAAGCAGTCAGTTGAGAAGCTGCTAAATCTACAGGAGATAAATCATGTGCTTGATGCATGCCTGCAAGTAAATCTCTCGCACCCTCAGCCCAAAAATAGCCATCATTCGTATTAATCATAAATTGATTGTTAAATATAAATGGTGCATAACCCCAAAACTGATAAACCCAAATAAAACGCATTG